>NZ_JBHUDD010000158.1:0-92054 GCF_042677865.1 Lacimonas salitolerans
GCAAGACAGACAGCAGTTTCTCAGCCTTCATAGCCCTCGCAGCGACCGTTATTCGCCTCAGATGAACGTCAACAGGCCCTAGCCAGTTACAACCTGCAGAAATGCGTGGGGCTGGATCTGCGCCGTCGTCCCGACCGCTCGCTTGGCGTGATCGACGCGCTGGGGGCGGATGTCGTGGTGCTGCAAGAGGCGGACAAGCGTCTGGCCCCGCGCCCCGCCGCCCTGCCCGCCCATATGGCGCGCGATGCGGGCTGGCAGGTGGTCGATCTGGGCGAGCCCGCCGGATCACTGGGCTGGCACGGCAACGCGATGCTGATCGGCCCCCGACTGGGCGTTCTGACCACCGGGCATCTTGAATTGCCGGGGCTGGAGCCGCGCGGCGCCATCCGGGTGGAACTGGACACCGGGCTTGGCCCGCTGCGGGTGATCGGCGTGCATCTGGGGCTGGTCAAACGCTACCGGCTGCTGCAACTGGCCGCGATCATGCGCGCGCTGCGGACCTTGCCGCAGATGCCAACGGTGGTGGCGGGGGATTTCAACGACTGGGGCGCCGGGCGCGATCTGGATGCGCAGGTGCCGGGGCTGACCTTTGTCGCGCCCGTGCCCAGCTTTCCCAGCCCCCGGCCGGTGGCGGCGCTGGACCGCTTTCTGATCTCGGATCAGCTGCGCGCGCAAGCCAGCGGCGTGCACATTGCCCGTCCCGCGCGCATCGCCTCGGATCACCTGCCGGTCTGGGTCGATCTTGTGCGCGGCTGATCCGTCGCGCAGACTGGCGCAAACAGGAGCCTCAAATGACCGACTACCTTGTCTATGACGTTTTCACCGACACGCCCTTTGGCGGCAACCAGCTGGCGGTGATCCCCGATGCCGCAGCCCTGCCCGAGGAAGACCTGCAAAAGATCGCCGCCGAGTTCAACTTGTCCGAGGTCACCTTCGTCTATCCCCCCGCCGATCCGGCCCATACCGCCCGCGTGCGGATTTTCATGCCAACCATGGAAATCCCCTTTGCCGGTCATCCGACCATCGGCACCGCCGTCGCGCTGGCCGATCTGGGGCAGCGCCCGGACATGGTGCTGGAACTGGGCATCGGCCCGATCCGCGCCCATGCGGCGGACGGAAAGGCCCGTTTCACGACCGAGGCGGCGTTGGAGATCATGGCCCGTCCCGATCCGGCGTTGATCGCCCGCGCGCTGGGTCTGGATTTGGCGCAGATCAGGACCCAGACGCACCCGCCCACCATGGCCACGCTGGGCCTGCCGATAACCTGCACTGAACTGGCCGACCACGCCGCGCTATCCGCGATCCAGACCGACATCGCCGCCATGCGCGAGGGGGCGGCGCACCATCCCGGTGGCCTCGATTTTGCGCAACTTGCTTATGTGCGCGACGGAGCCACCATCGATGCGCGGGTGTTCGCGCCGCTTGGCGGTATCCCCGAAGACCCCGCCACCGGCAGTGCCGCCGCCACGCTGGCCGCGCTGCTGGCGCAGACCCTCGGGCGCGACCTGACGCTGGACTACCGGCAGGGCGATGCCATGGGCCGCCCCAGCCGTATCGGCCTGCAAACCGATGGCCCGCGCGTCACCGTGTCCGGCGCGGCGGTGCGGGTGATGCAGGGACAACTGGTCCATGCGACAAAGGCATAGCGCGACAGGTCCGTTCCCCGGCTTTGGCCCTGTTCACCACACCAGACCCGCGCTATGCACCTGCTATGTCCCGCCTGATCGTGTTCAACAAACCCTTTGACGTGCTGTCGCAGTTCACCGACCGGGGCAGCGCCGACAGCCCGCGCGCCACCCTGTCGGATTACATCGACCTGCCGGGCGTCTATCCCGCCGGGCGGCTGGACCGTGACAGCGAGGGGCTTTTGCTGCTGACAGACGATGGCAAGTTGCAGGCCCGCATCAGCCATCCGAAAAACAAGATGCCAAAGGTCTATTGGGCACAGGTCGAAGGCACGCCCGACGATGCCGCCCTTGCCGCGCTGCGCGCAGGGGTCACGCTGAAGGACGGGCCGACGCGCCCGGCCAAGGTGGTGCGCATCGCCGAGCCGCCCGGCCTGTGGCCGCGCGTTCCACCGATCCGGGTTCGCAAATCCGTGCCCGATACATGGATAGAGCTGACCATCTCCGAAGGCCGCAACCGGCAGGTGCGCCGCATGACCGCCGCCGTGGGCCACCCTACCCTGCGGCTGATCCGCGCGCGTATCGGCCCATGGACGCTAGATGGACTGGCCCCGGGTGACTGGCGCGCGGTCGATCCGACCCTTTAGACAGCGACAGGCAGGACCAGACTATTCCGTCTGGCCCGCCCCCGCCTGCAACAGCGCCGACACCGGCGCCAGCGCCACCCGATCAGCCCGGTCCGCCAGCCCCCACAGGATCAGTGCCGATATCGTTTCGGGGCGGGCGCGGCCAACCATGATCACGCCGCCGCCATCCTGAACGGCCTTGAACGCAGCCTGATCCAGAAACCGCCGGATCACCGTTGCGTCCTGCTCCTTTGAGTCGAAATCACGAAAAAGGGTGGCCGCGCGCACACCCTCGCGTTCCGCCAGCTTGCGTGCGGTATCCAGACCTTGGGGATACATCACCAGCCCATGTCCGCTGGCGCGCAGCCAGGCCGTCACCTGATCCGACACCGCGCGGCTGCCCTGCAACCCGGTGCCATCGCCTTCCATGACGGCAACCACCTCGGGCAAGGCGGACAGCGTGGCGTCAAGGTTCACCTCGACATCCGAGGCCGCCGCTCCTTCGGGGATGTCGGCCAGCACCAGCACGTCCCGCCCGGCGGCCCGATAGCGGGCCATTGCCTCGGGCGCGCCCTCCCACGCGGGATCAACGGCAAAGCTGACCGGATAGGGAAAGCTGTCAAGCGCATCGACGATCTGCGGATACTCGCCCCGGTCGATCAGCACGATGGACATCAGCGGCTTGTCCTCGGGGTTCTCGAACTCGGCGGCATAGGCCTCGAGCGGGGGCAGATCGTTCTCAGGGTCCGGTGTGGCGTCTTCGGCGTCAGCAGGTGCCGGCGCCGCATCGCGATCGATCAGCGAGGTGGCCGGACGGCCAAAGCCGGTGCGAACGCCAAGCTGATCCTCGGCGGACGCCTCGTCTGCCGCGTCCGCATCAGGGTCGGACGCAGCCGCCTCATCGGTGGTCTCTGACGACGGATCGGTGGCTGGCAAATCTTCCGGTGCCGCCTCTGCCACCGTTTCCGGTGCGGGCGCGGCCTCTGGCGCATCCTCCGGCTCAGGTGCAGCCTCGGCCACCGTGTCCGGCTCGGACGCGGCCTCTGGCGCGTCGTCCGGCTCGGATATCGCCTCGGCCACGGTTTCGGCTTCGGGTGCCGCATCGGGCTGTGGCGTTTCGGGTTGCGGCGCGGCCTCGACGATTTCGGGCGCTGGCTCGGTCGTCTCGGGGGCGGACGGCACCGCATCCTCTGCGGTCTCGGCTGCCTCCTGCGGGGTGGGCATCGCCGTCGGCTCGGGCGGGTTCACCGCCTGATCGGCCTCGGGCGCGGCGGGCAGGATGGCCTGTGGAATGGACAGGACGGGGGCGTCCGTGCCCACCTCGACCCGGGCGCTTTGACCCTGCGCAGGCGGCGCGGCCAGCGTGCCCTGCGCGGTGCCCGTGCGTGGCTGGGCGGCCGGATCGGTGTTCGACCCGGACATCGGCTCCAGGGTATCAACATCGGGCATCGTCACGGTCAGCGGTGTCGCCGTGGCGGGCTGCGGCAGGTCGGCGGGCACGTCCGCCGCCTGATCCTCGCGCCGGTCCTGAAACCCCGATCCGGGCGTGACCTCGACCGTGGCGGTGTCGGGCTGCGGCGGCACCGGTGGGCCGATCACGGCAGACACCCCAACGGCCGCCGCGACGGAAACCACGCCACCGACCAGCATTCCACCCAAGACTCCGCGTGCCATGCGCCTGCTCCTTGTCCTCATCCGGTCCGGGGCTGTTTCACGCCCCTTGGCCTGTCCGAATATGCCCCGGTTGGTGCCCCGTGGCCCGGCATTGCTTGACCTTGCCACACAAGCCCGGGCAAGTATACCGCGACCAGGGGTGGGGCCACTACCCCAGAAAACACGAAAAGACAGGGCTTATGCTGCTTCTCATCGATAATTACGACAGCTTTACCTACAATCTCGTCCATTATCTGGGCGAGTTGGGCGCGGATGTGCAGGTGCACCGCAACGACGCGCTGGATGTGCAGCAGGCCATGGCGCTGCGGCCTGCCGGAATCCTGCTGTCGCCGGGGCCCTGCGATCCGGATCAGGCCGGGATCTGCCTGCCCCTGACGCAGGCGGCGGCGCACACCGGCACGCCCCTGCTGGGCGTCTGCCTGGGGCATCAGACCATCGGGCAGGCCTTTGGCGGCAAGGTTGTCCGCTGCCACGAGATCGTGCATGGCAAGATGGGCCAGATGCATCACACCGGCCAGGGCGTGTTTGCCGGTCTGCCCAGCCCGTTTCAGGCCACGCGCTATCACTCGCTTGTGGTTGATCGCGCCACCCTGCCCGACTGTCTTGAAGTTACGGCAGAATTGCCCGACGGCACGATCATGGGGCTGCAACACCGCGAGCTGCCGATCCAGGGCGTGCAGTTTCACCCCGAATCCATCGCCTCCGATCACGGCCACGCGCTGTTGCGGAACTTTCTGAACATGATGCAGGTGCCCGCATGAGCGACCTTCTCAAACCGTTGATCGCCGCCGCCTGCACTCGCCCCCTGACCCGCGCCGAGGCAGAGACGGCCTTTACCGTGCTGTTCGAGGGCGAGGCGACGCCCAGCCAGATCGGCGGGCTGCTGATGGCGCTGCGCACGCGCGGCGAAACGGTGGATGAATATGCCGCCGCTGCCGCCGTGATGCGTGGCAAGTGCCACAAGGTCCGCGCGCCCAAGGGGGCGATGGACATCGTTGGCACCGGCGGCGACGGCAAGGGCACGTTGAACATATCCACCGCGACCGCCTTTGTGGTGGCAGGTGCCGGCGTGCCGGTGGCCAAGCACGGCAACCGCAACCTGTCGTCGAAATCCGGGGCTGCGGATGCGCTGACAGCGATGGGCGTCAACGTGATGATCGGCCCGAAAGTGGTTGAAATGGCGCTGGAAACCTGTGGCATCGCCTTCATGATGGCGCCCATGCATCACCCGGCGATGGCCCATGTCGGCCCGGCCCGGGCCGAACTGGGCACGCGCACGATCTTCAACATCCTTGGGCCGCTGACCAACCCTGCGGGCGTGACCCGGCAACTGACCGGCGCGTTTTCGCGCGAGATGATCCGCCCGATGGCCGAGACCCTGGGGCAACTGGGCACCGAGCATGCCTGGCTGGTTCATGGCTCTGACGGCACCGACGAGATGACGATCAGCGGCCTGTCCTGGGTCGCCGCGCTGGAAACCGACGGCTCGATCCGCGAGGTCGAACTGCACCCCGAGGATTTCGGCCTGCCGGTTCACCCCTTTGCCGATATCGTCGGCGGCACGCCCGAGGATAACGCGCGGGCCTTTCGCGCGCTGCTGGACGGCGCGCAGGGGGCCTATCGCGATGCCGTGCTGCTGAACGCCGCCGCCGCATTGGTGGTGGCCGACGCGGCAGGCGATCTGAAAACCGGGGTCGAGATGGCCCGCACCAGCATCGACAGCGGTGCGGCCCGCGACAAGATCGTGAAACTGGCCGAAGTGACCAGCGCCGTCTGATCGCATCTTTCCCTTGGCCGTGCACTGGGATATGCCTTTGGCATGAGCACAATTCTTGACCAGATCAAGGCCTACAAACTGGAAGAGGTCGCCGCCGCCCGGGCCGAGCGTCCGCTTGCCGATGTGGAGGCTGCGGCAAAGGCCGCCCCGCCCGTCCGTCCCTTTGCCAACGCGTTGTTCGACGCCAGCCTGCACGGCTATGGCCTGATTGCGGAAATCAAGAAGGCCAGCCCGTCCAAGGGGTTGATCCGGGCCGATTTCGACCCTGCCGCGCTGGCGCAGGCCTATGCGTCGGGTGGGGCAAGCTGCCTGTCGGTGTTGACCGACACACCCAGCTTTCAGGGCGCGCCCGAGTTTCTGGTTCAGGCGCGCGAGGCCTGCGAACTGCCGGTGCTGCGCAAGGATTTCATGTATGATCCCTACCAGGTCGCCGAAGCGCGCAGTTGGGGGGCCGACTGCATCCTGATCATCATGGCCAGCGTGTCCGATGACCAGGCCGCCGAGCTGGAAGAGGCTGCGGTCCACTGGGGCATGGACGCGCTGATCGAGGTGCACAACGAGGCCGAGCTTGAGCGTGCGACGCTGCTCAAATCGCGCCTGACCGGTATCAACAACCGCGATCTGAACACGTTCGAGACCTCGCTGGACACCACGCGCACGCTGGCGCGTCTGGTGCCGCCCAAGCACCTGATCATCTCGGAATCCGGCTTGTCCACGCCCGAGGATCTGGCCGATATCTCGCGCTATGGCGCGCGCTGTTTCCTGATCGGCGAAAGCCTGATGCGGCAGGAGGACGTGGCCGACGCCACCCGCAGGCTGCTGGCCAATCCGCCGACCCCGATGGGGTTCTGATCCCATGGCGGGGCTGACGCATTTCGACGGCAAGGGCGATGCCCATATGGTCGATGTGTCCGACAAGGCGGTGACGTCGCGCGTGGCCACCGCCGCCGGTCACATCACGATGGCCCGCGAAACCTTTGATATCATTGCCGAAGGTCGCGCCAAGAAGGGCGACGTTCTGGCCGTGGCGCGGCTGGCCGGGATCATGGGGGCCAAGCGCACAGCCGATCTGATCCCGCTGTGCCATCCCTTGCCCGTGACCAAGGTGGCGGTCGATCTGGTGCTCGACCCCGAGCTGCCGGGCGTTCAGATCACGGCCACCGTCAAGACCACGGGCCAGACCGGCGTCGAGATGGAGGCGCTGACCGCTGTCTCCACCGCTGCCCTGACGGTCTATGACATGGCCAAGGCCGTGGACAAGGCCATGGAGATCGGCGGCATCCGCGTGACCTTGAAAGACGGTGGAAAATCAGGCCGTTACGAGGCGGAATGATCACCGTAGACGAAGCCCTGTCACAGCTTTTCGCGCTGGCCCAGGCCATGCCGTCGGAAACCGTGCCGCTGCGCGACGCACGCGGACGGGTGATGCTGTCAGACGCCGTGGCGCGGCGCAGCCAGCCGCCCTTTGCCGCCTCGGCCATGGATGGCTATGGCGTGACGGCGGGCGCGGCTGTGCCGGGTGCGCGTCTTGAGGTGATCGGAGAGGCGGCCGCGGGGCACAGCTTCGATGGACCCGTCGGCGCAGGCCAGGCGGTGCGCATCTTTACCGGCGCGCCTGTGCCCGATGGCGTGGGGCACGTGGTGCTGCAAGAGGATTGCACCCGCGACGGCCCGCACGTCACCATCACCGGCACGCCGGGCGATAACACCAACATACGTCCCGCAGGGGGCGATTTCAGCGTGGGCGACCGCCTGTCTGCCCCGCGCCGCCTGACACCCGCCGACATGGCGCTGCTGGCGTCGATGAACATCGCACATGTGCCGGTGGCCCGGCGGCCCGTGGTGGCGCTGATCTCGACCGGGGACGAGCTGGTGATGCCGGGCGAGGAACCGGGGCCGGACCAGATCATCGCGTCGAATACGTTCGGCCTGCTGGGTTTGATCCAAGAGGTCGGCGCCGAGCCCCGCCTGCTGCCCATCGCGCGCGACACCGATGCCTCGCTGCACATGGCGCTGGAGCTGGCGCAAGGCGCGGATGTGGTGGTGACCATCGGCGGTGCCTCGGTCGGGGATCACGACATCGTGGCCCGCGTGGCCGAGGAAACCGGGATGCAGCGCGCGTTCTACAAGATCGCGATGCGGCCGGGAAAACCGCTTATGGCCGGCCGCATCGGCGATGCGCTGATGCTGGGCCTGCCGGGCAATCCGGTGTCGGCGATGGTGTGCGGGCACCTGTTCCTGTTGCCGGTGCTGCGCGCGATGACGGGTCTGCCCGCTGCGCCCGCCCCGCGCGTTCAGGCCGTGTTGGCCACAGATGTTGCCGCCAATGGCCCGCGCGAGCATTACATGCGGGCAAAGCTGGTGGATGGCACTGTTACGCCTTTCGACCGGCAGGACAGCTCCCTGCTCTCGATCCTGTCCGACGCCAACGGCCTTCTGGTGCGCCCCATTGACGATGGCGCGCGGCAGGCGGGCGAAACGGTGGATGTTGTCCCTCTGTTCTGAAACCGTTGACACAAAACGGGAACATGCGTAGAACAAAGAAAAACGCATGACAGCCGAGGGCCCTGCCGATGTTGACGAAAAAGCAGCTTGATCTGTTGGATTTCATCCACAAACGCGTGCAGCGCGACGGTGTGCCGCCCAGCTTTGACGAGATGAAAGAAGCGCTGGACCTGCGGTCGAAATCCGGCATTCACCGGCTGATCACGGCGCTGGAGGAACGCGGCTTCATCCGCCGTCTGGCCCACCGTGCCCGCGCCATCGAGGTGATGAAACTGCCCGAGGCTCTGGGTGGCACCAAGGATGGCCAATCGCTGCCTGCGCCCAGCCTGTCCGTGATCGACGGCGACCGCCCCGACAGCCGCCCGACACGGGCCATGCCCATCGAAGCGGTGCATGCGCTGGAACTGCCGGTGATGGGCCGCATCGCCGCCGGTGTCCCGATCGAGGCGATCGCGCAAGTGTCGCATCACGTGGCCGTGCCGGGCGCAATGGTGTCCGGCCAGGGGGATCACTATGCTCTTGAAGTCAAAGGCGATTCGATGATCGAGGCCGGGATCAACAACGGCGACATCGTGATCATCCGCGAAACCCAGGTGGCCGAGAATGGCGATATAGTGGTGGCGCTGATCGAGGATCAGGAGGCGACGTTGAAACGGTTCTATCGCCGCGGCGCGTCCATTGCGCTGGAGGCTGCGAACCCGGCCTATGAAACCCGTGTGCTCGCCTCGGACATGGTCAAGGTGCAGGGCAAGCTGGTGGGGCTGATCCGCACCTACTGACCTGCAGTCTGTCGCGGCACGACCGCCGCAAACCGCAGTGGCTTTAGTGGCTTTGCCCCGCCGTTCCAAAGCCGCGCGCCCGCCAGATCGCGGGCGCTGAGGATCTGCGGACCTTCCGCACCGGGCCAGATCGCCAGCGCGCCGGTCTCGCGCAGCGCGCGTGGGGTGATCACACGGCAGGGCAGCTTGGGCGCTTCGGGCACGTTCGTCACAATGATATCGGCAATATCGCAGGATGCGGCCTCGACCGCGCGCTTGCCCTTGACCGGGATCAGATATGCGCCCTGCCCCAGCGGCACCGGCCCCGTCCACAGCTCAGCCGCGCTGGCCTGCACCAGCCCGTTGCCATCATTCTCAAGCCAGATATCGGCCACGAACCCGGCACCGCGCGCCGCGCTCAACGCGCGGCCCTGCGGGGTCATCACACCGACCAGTGCGCCGGAGTCCGCAATCAGGATCGGCGGGCGCTCGGTCTGAAGCCACAACAGACCTGCCGCCAGCATCGGCAGCAGCCCGGCAAACCGCGCCCGTCCCTGCCACAGCATCACCACCAGCCCCCCCAGCGCCAGCAAGGGCAGCACGCGCCAGTCAGGTGCCAGTATCGCGCCGGTAGCCCCCTCCCAAGCGGCCACGCCATGCGCCACGGTCAGCACCCATTGCAGGCCCAGCCCCATGACCCAAAGCGGCCAGGCCTCCAGCCCCAGGGGCATTGACAGCGCCGCCACCACGGCGGCGGGCATCACCATCACCCCCATCAGCGGCACGGAAACCAGATTCGCGATCAGGCCATAGTGCGCGATCTGGTTGAAATGCGCCGCCCCCACGGGCGCGGTGGCAAACCCCGCCACGCTGGACGACACCACCACCGCCAGCACCGGGCGCAGCCATTTCGCCCTGGGCTGCCAGTCCTGATCTCGGATCAGGCCAAAGACAGCCACCAGCGCGGCGGTGGCGGCAAAGCTCATCTGGAAACCCGGGCTGAGCAGCGCCTCGGGCCTGAGGCCCAGCACGATCAGCGCGGCAACCGCCACCGAGCGCAGCGACAACGCACGCCGGTTCAGCATCACCGCCACCAGCATCACGCCGACCATGACAAAGGCGCGTTCGGTCGCGACGTTGCCACCCGACAGGGCCAGATACCCGGCGGCCACCAGCAGTGCCAGACCGGCGGACAGCTTTTTGGCAGGCAGGCGCAGCCCCAGATAGGGCACCGCGGCAAAGCCGAGGCGCAGGGACGAGAACACGAAACCGGCCAGCAGCCCCATATGCAGACCGGAGATCGCCAGCAGATGCGCAAGGTTGGTGTCGCGCAGCGCCTCCAGCGTCTCGCGGCTGATCCCCGCGCGGTCACCAGTCATGATGACGGCGGCAAAGGCCCCCCGCTCGCCCGGCAGCGCGGCCTGCACCCGCTGCGACAGCGCGCGGCGGGCAGCGGCCACCCAGGCGCCGTGGCGATCCTCGGTCGCCAGCAGCACGGGCGTGCGGGTATAGCCGACCGCCCCCAGCTTGAGAAACCAGGCGTGGCGTTGAAAATCGAAACCGCCGGGTTCTACCGGCCCCCCGGGTGGGCCCAGATGGGCGGTCATCATCACCCGGCGGCCGGGATCAAGCGGCGCGTAACCCTGCTGGCCATGCAGCGCGACGCGCACGCGGTCGGGCGTGCGATGGGTCGCGACATCATCCAGCCGCACGCGATCCAGCACCAGCCGCACCGCGTCCGAGGCCGATCGGTCGATGCCCACGATCCGCCCTTCGACCGGGCCGTAGTAGCGAAACTCCAGCACCGGCGCGGCTTGCATCTGCGCGCGCGCGCCCGCCAGAACCGTCCCCGCGGGGACCAGCGCGCAAAGCCAAAAGACCGGCCCCAGAACGATGCCCGCGCGCGTGGCACAGGCCCCGCAAGTCAGCGCCAGCCCGCCAAGGATCAGGTAATGGGGCCAGTCAGGCTCCCACTTGAGGGCGAAATACATGCCGATCCCGATGGACAGGACCACCGGCACCCATGGAAACAGATGCCCGCGCTGCGCGGCCAGCGCCGCCCACAGCCCGCGTGTTATGCGCATCCCTTGCCCCTTGCAGACAGCATCGCTAGACAGGCGCAAACGCTATCTGCAACATGCTTTCCGAAAGGTTAACCGCTGCCATGACAGACCAGGTTGTGACCCGTTTCGCGCCCTCGCCCACCGGGTTCCTGCATATCGGCGGAGCGCGCACGGCGCTGTTCAGCTGGCTGTATGCACGGGGTCGCGGCGGCAGGTTCCTGCTGCGGATCGAGGATACCGACCGCGAACGCTCTACCCCCGAGGCGACGCAGGCCATTCTGGACGGGCTGGCCTGGCTGGGGCTGGACCATGACGGCGAGGCGGTCAGCCAGGCCGCGGGCGCCGAGCGTCACGCGCAGGTGGCACGTCAATTGCTGGACGCGGGCAAGGCCTATAAATGCTTTGCCACGCAGGATGAGATTCAGGCTTTTCGCGAGGCCGCAAAGGCCGATGGCCGCTCGACCCTCTATCGCTCGCCCTGGCGCGATGCCGATCCGGCCAAGCATCCCGATGCGCCGTACGTGGTGCGCATCAAGGCCCCGCAGGATGGTGCGACCGTCATCGCGGACCGGGTGCAGGGCGACGTGACCATCCGCAACGATCAGCTGGATGACATGGTCCTGTTACGCAGCGACGGTAGCCCGGTCTACATGCTGGCCGTCGTGGTGGACGATCACGACATGGGCGTCACGCATGTGATCCGGGGGGATGACCACCTGAGCAACGCAGCGCGGCAGATGATGATCTATCAGGCGATGGGCTGGGATGTGCCGGTCTGGGCGCATATCCCGTTGATCCACGGGCCCGACGGCAAGAAGCTGTCAAAGCGTCACGGCGCGCTGGGGGTCGATGAGTATCAGCGCATGGGCTATCCTGCGGCGGGCATGCGCAACTACCTCGCGCGGCTGGGCTGGAGCCATGGCGACGACGAGTTCTTTACCGACGCGCAGGCGCGCGACTGGTTCGATCTGGACGGGATCGGCAAAAGCCCCGCGCGGTTCGATTTCAAGAAGCTCGAGAACCTGAGCGGGCAGCATATCGCGGCGGCAGACGATGCTGCGCTGCTGCATGAATTGCAGGGGTTCCTGCGCGCGACCGGGCAAGAGCCGCTGTCGGACGCCAAGGCAACCCTGGTTGAAAAGGCCATGTATTGCCTGAAAGAACGTGCCAAGACCTTCCCGGAACTTATTGAAAAGGCTGAATTTGCGCTGACCGACCGCCCCATCGTGCCGGATGAGAAGGCGGCGAAGGCGCTGGACAATGTATCCCGTAGTATACTGG
Organism: Lacimonas salitolerans; assembly: GCF_042677865.1. NCBI lineage: Bacteria > Pseudomonadati > Pseudomonadota > Alphaproteobacteria > Rhodobacterales > Paracoccaceae > Lacimonas > Lacimonas salitolerans. The sequence goes on from NZ_JBHUDD010000158.1 coordinate 12,310, forward strand.
CGGAATTGACGCCGCAGTTGCAAAATGCTAGCTGGACCAAAGACGTGATCGAGACTGTCATGACCGAGTTTGCCGAACGCAAGGAGACCAAGTTCGGCAAGCTGGCAGGCCCCTTGCGGGCCGCATTGGCCGGGCGGTCCGTGACACCTAGTGTCTTCGACATGATGTTGGTCCTTGGGCAGGAAGAAACGCTTGCCCGGCTGACCGAGGCGGCGGGCAGAAAGCCGGGTTAACCCGGTCTTCAACCCAACAGGATAGGACGGCCCGGGGCACGCCATGCCAGCGGCCATTGACGAAGGAAAAGGCCCATGACCGACGCGAAAAAGACTGCAAAACTGTCTTTCGATGGCAAGGAGTTCGACCTGCCGATCTTTTCCCCTACCGAAGGGCCGGATGTGATCGACATCCGCAAGCTCTATGCCGACGCGGGCGTGTTCACCTATGACCCCGGCTTTACCTCGACCGCAAGCTGCGACAGCACCATCACCTATATCGACGGTGACGCGGGCGTGCTGCTGCATCGCGGCTATCCGATCGACCAGCTGGCGGCCAAGTCGCATTACCTCGAAGTCTGCTTTCTGCTGCTGTATGGCTATCTGCCCAAGGCCGAAGAACTGGAAACCTTCGAGAGCACGATCACCCATCACACGATGCTGCACGAGCAGATGCAGAACTTCTTTCGCGGGTTCCGCCGCGATGCGCATCCGATGGCAACGATGGTGGGCGTGGTCGGCGCGATGGCTGCGTTCTATCACGACAGCACCGACATCACCGACCCGCGTCAGCGCGAGATCGCGTCGCACCGCCTGATCGCCAAGGTGCCGACCATCGCAGCCTGGGCCTACAAGTACTCGATCGGTCAGCCGTTCATCTATCCGCACAACGACCTCGATTACGCGGCCAACTTCCTGCACATGTGCTTTGCCGTTCCGGCCGAGAAGTACGAGGTTGACCCGATCCTCGCCCGCGCGATGGACCGCATCTTTACCCTGCATGCGGACCACGAACAGAACGCCTCGACCTCGACGGTGCGTCTGGCGTCCAGCTCGGGGGCGAACCCCTTTGCCTGCATCGCGGCCGGCATCGCCTGCCTGTGGGGGCCGGCGCATGGCGGTGCCAACCAGGCCTGTCTTGAGATGCTCAAGGAAATCGGGACGGTCGATCGCATCCCCGAATTTCTCGCCCGCGCAAAGGACAAGAACGATCCATTCCGCCTGATGGGCTTTGGCCACCGCGTCTACAAGAATTTTGATCCGCGCGCCAAGGTGATGAAGCAATCCGCCGACGAGGTGCTTGATCTTCTGGGGGTCGAGAACAACCCGGTCCTGCAGGTCGCCAAGGAGCTTGAGAAGCAAGCACTGGAAGACCCGTACTTCACCGAGAAAAAGCTGTTCCCGAACGTCGATTTCTACTCGGGCATCATTCTTGAGGCGATGGGGTTCCCCACCTCGATGTTCACGCCGATCTTTGCGCTGTCGCGCACCGTCGGCTGGATCAGCCAGTGGAAGGAAATGATCAGCGATCCGCAGATGAAGATCGGCCGCCCCCGCCAGTTGTACCAGGGCGAGTCCCAGCGCGACTATGTGGATGTCGAAAACCGCTGATCGCGGGCACAGATGTAGGCAGGGGCGCTCTGATCGGGCGCCCCTTTTCGTGGGACGTCTTGTCAACTATTTCAAATTTAAACATATTTCTGCGCCGCCTTGGGTCACTGTGAAGCGGTGATTAAACCCGTGCTGCCATCCTGCACTCACATGCAAGGAGGCAGCGATGATTGCAATTCTGTTGGCGATGGGCGTTCTTTTGGGTCTTGGCGGGCTCAGCATCGGGGGTGAGGGCGGTTCTGCCGAAGGCAGTGATGATCCCGAGGCTCTTTTGGGCAGCGACGGCGATGACACCATCCGGGGCGGCGGCGGCTCGGACCTTGTGGTGGGTTTCGCCGGGGATGACCTTTTGTCCGGTGACGGCGGGAATGACTGGATCTTTGGTCTGAACGGTGCGGATACCATCACCGGCGGCGATGGCAACGACGTGATTTCGGGCGGGCGCGGAGCCGATGTGATCTATGCCGGTGCAGGCGATGATTTTGTCGAAAGCGCGGGCATTCTGGATGACGGCGCGCTGACGACTTCGGTCAAGGGGGCCAGAACCTTTGGTGATGTTGCCTTTCTCTATGACTTTTCGCGCGGCTACGACGAGGGTGACATCATTGATCTTGGTCCGGGCAACGACACCGTCGTGGCAGGGGCCGGCGACACGATCACCACCGGTGGCGGCTCTGACGAGATCGCGCTTGGCGACTGGTCGCGTGGGGGTGCCCCCGTCGTCATAACCGATTTCGACCCGGATCAGGATGTGATCACCTATGCCCATGAAACCAGCCGCGCGGAACCGGTCTTTGAAACCTTCGTGAATCCGATCAGCGGCGATGCGGAACTGACCGCGGATGGCGAGGTCTTTGCCGTCATACGCAACGCAGGCCCCGAGTTCGAACCCGTGCAGATCCTGCGACGCAGCTATGCCGCGTGACGTCACCAGAGTCTGCCTCGACCCGCTGGTCCGGCTGGTGCGAATCACCCGATGACGCTGTCTGTTTCCAGAACGCGAACGGCGCAGCGCGAAGGCGCGCATTGTCACTGAAACAGGTGCGGTTAACCAGAAAATCCCCAATAAAAACAATTCAAAACATGGCGGAACTGTGCTCATTATCGCCATGTTTTTGCCATTTTCCGTAACCGGGGGTTTTTCGATGGAAATCGTGCTGCTGAGTCTCTTGGGTCTGGGTGCCGCCGCGGCGCTGATCATCGAACTGTTCAATGACGACGACGATACCGACACACCCTCGCCACCGGGTGGGGAAGACCCCACCGATACACCCACGGATGGCAGTGATCTGCTGAACGGCACAGCAGACGATGACCGCATCGCGGCTGGCGCGGGCGATGACACGGTCAACGGCCTTGCAGGCAACGACACCTTGCTGGGACAAGAGGGCGACGATGCGCTGGCCGGTGGCGAAGGCGACGATTCGCTGGATGGCGGCGAGGGCAGCGACACCCTGATCGGCGGGCCCGGCGACGATGCCCTGTTCGGGCGGCTGGGCAATGACCTGCTGCAGGGCGGTGATGGCGACGATGAACTTCTGGGCGCACAGGGCGATGACCTGCTGATTGGTGATCTTGGGGCCGATACGATGGTCGGCGGCGTCGGAGACGATGTTCTGGTCGGCGTGGTTCTGGAAGAAACCACTGGCGACGACCCGCTGTCAGGTCCCCTGCTGGGCAAGGACCTCGACGGTGGCGACACCATGACGGGCGGGTTCGGCGATGACACGCTGATCATCGGCAACGACGATGTGGCCACGGGTGACGACGGCGACGATGAATTCCTTATCGGCGACTGGATCGTCGAAGGCAGACCGGCCACGATCACCGATTACACTGCCGGCGAGGACGTGATCGCGCTTGGCTATGACGACGCGCTCGAGGAAACCGAGGTCACCGTCGCCCCGAACGAGGCCGGTGATGCGGTGATCAGCTTCAACGGGCAGGTGCTGGCCATCGCGACAGGCGCGGGCGACACCCTGACCGCCGAGGATGTCGTTCTGGTCGCACAGGACCGCTCACCCGACCCGACGCCCGACCCAAGCGATCCGCTGCGCCTGCGCGGTACGGATGGCGATGACAGTCTGTCGGGCACAGGCGGCAACGAAACGATGTTGGGGCTTGAAGGCGATGACGTGCTGTGGGGTCGCGGCGGTGACGACGTGATCTTTGCTGGCGACGGTGATGACGTGGCGACCGGCGCGCTTGGCAGTGACAGGGTCTATGGCGGCGCGGGCGACGACGTGGTCAGCGGCTTGTGGGGCGACGACCTGCTGCGTGGCGGGTCGGGCGATGATGTCATCATCGATACCCGCGGGGCTGACACGATCTTTGGCGACAGCGGCAATGACACGATCATCGCCAGCGGGTTCCTCGACGAACAAGGCCTGCTGACCGCCGCGCTCGAGGCGGACCTGAGCGGCACGACTTTGGCCGAGGCCTTTGCCGATGTGATGACCGCGGCAGACCTGGATTACTCGGTCGATCGTGATCCGCTTGGCGATGTGGTGAATGCCGGTGGTGGCGACGACATGGTCATCTTTGGTCTGAACGACACGGTGACCGGCGGCGCGGGTGCCGACACGCTGACAGGTGGTGACTGGATCACCGAGGGCAACGGGGCAACCGTCACCGACTTCGACGCCGAGGAGGATATCCTGGTCTATTCGATCGCTCCGGGGACGACCCCCGAACTGGCGGTGACCTACAGCGAGGGTGCGACCGAGGACGAAGGCGACGCCATCGTAACCGTCGACGGCGTGGACGTTATGACCATCGCAGGCGTCGGAACCGGGTTCACCGCCGCCAATGTGCAGGTGATCGAGCGTCCGTAGCGCCGACACCGCTTATCAACAAAGGGCACCCGTCAGGGTGCCCTTTTGCGTCAGGGAAAACCTGTCAACGGCCTTCGAACTGCGATGGCCGCTTTTCCAGAAAGGCAAGAACGCCCTCCTGAAAATCGCGGGTCTTGCCGCATTTTCCCTGCAACCGCCCTTCGAGATCCAATTGTGCCTCAAGCGTGTTGTCCCAGGACTCGCGGATCGATTGCTTGACCGCCGCATAGGCCACGGTCGGCCCCTTGGCGAGATGTGCGGCGCGGGACTTCCACGTGGCCTCGAACGCGTCATCGGCCACTGCTTCCCAGATCAGACCCCAGTCATCCGCCTGTTTGGCACTGATCTTGTCGGCGAACAGCGCGGCCCCCATCGCCTTGGCAGCGCCCATGCCGCGTGTCATCCAGTAGGTGCCGCCGGCATCGGGGATCAGGCCGATCCGGGTGAATGCTTGCAGGAAATACGCGCTTTCCGATGCGATCACCACATCCGCCGCCAGCGCAAGGTTGGCCCCGGCCCCGGCAGCGGCACCGTTCACGGCGCTGATCGTGGGGATCGGGCTGTCAAAGATCGCGCGCAGCATCGGGCCGTACTCGTCGCGCAGGGTGCGCTCCATGTCCAGGTTGGCCGCATTGGCCCGGTCGGACAGATCCTGACCCGAGCAGAATGCCCGGCCCTTGCCGGTCAGCACAAGAACCCGCGCGTCCTTGGGGGCCTGCCGTGCCGCATCCGCGATCTCGGCCCGCATCTGGGCGTTCAGCGCGTTCATCTTGTCTTCGCGGTTCAACGTGATCACCGCGATATCGTCTGCGATCGTGTATGTGATGGTCTGATAGTCCATCGGCATCCCTCCCTGTTCTGAATTTGGCGTCAGCTTAACTGACCGCCTTTCAGGGAAAAGAGGGACCGGGCGTCATTTGTTCAAAATATCCTGCAGCTTGGCCTTTTCCGCATCGCTCAGGCTGTCAGGGTCGGCCTGATCCGAAGCGGCTTCACGACGCCGGATATAGGTCAGGCCAATACCGACACCTATCAGCAGCATCAGTGGCCCCGCCCCCCACAGCAACCAGTTCGAGCCGGTGGCCCGCGGCTGCAGCAGCACATACTCACCATAGCGGTCGACGACGAAATCGATCACCTCGTCGTTGGTATCGCCCTCAACCAGCCTTTCGCGCACCAGCAGGCGCAGATCGCGTGCCAGTTCGGCGTTGGACTCGTCGATGCTTTCGTTGCGGCAGACCAGACAGCGCAACCCCCTGGACAGATCGCGCGCCCGTTGTTCCAGCGCCGGATCGGCAAGGATCTCGTCTGGTTCCACGGCCAGCGCGGGTGTCATGGGCAAAAGCGCCAGCATCAGGCCAAGGATCAGATGTTTCATTCCGCCGGCACCCCGGCGGTTGGCTGATCCGTCTTGCGGGCGCCCGCCGCCACGCGATAGCGCCGATCGCCAAGCGACAGCAGGCCACCCAGAGCCATCAGGATCGAGCCACCCCAGATCCAGTTGGCCAGCGGTTTGTAGTAGGTCCGGATCGCCCAGCCGCCGTTGTCCTGTGGATCACCGATCACGACATAAACATCACGCCAGAACCCGATATCGATCGCGGCCTCGGTCGTGGGCATTTCGGCCACCGGATAAAACCGCTTTTCCGGGTTGAGGGTGGAAATCACCTTTCCGTCTTTTTCCAGCAGCACGCTTCCCATCGTCGACACATAGTTCGGCCCCTGCACCCGCCGCACATCTTCCAGCGTCAGGGTGTAACCCGACAGCTCAAGGCTCTCGCCGGTCTGCAACACGCGGATATCCTCGGTCTCCCAGGCCAGCAGTCCGGCGATGCCGAACATGGTGATCCCAAGGCCACCATGGGCGACCGCCTTGCCCCAATCGGCCCCGGGCAGCCGGATCAGACGACGCATGCGCGTCTTGAACGCGCCCCGCCCCGTGCGGCTGAAGATATCGACCATGGACCCGAAAACCAGCCAGGCCCCAAGGAACAGCCCAAGTGGACCAAGCGCGCTGCGCCCGGTCTGCATCGCAAAACCGAGTGCCGCCAGAGCCACCGACAGGATGAAGACGCCACGCAGCGGGCGGAACGCCTTGGCAAAGCCGCCACGTTTCCATGGCATCATGGCACCCAGCGGCAATGCCGCACCCAGCACGATGAAGAACGGGGTGAACGCCATGTTGAAGAACGGCGGCCCGACCGACAGCTTGCGATCCCACAGAAGCTCGGCCACCAGCGGCCAGATCGTACCGATAAAGACCACAAGGCAGCTGACCGCCAGCAAAAGGTTGTTGAACACCAGCGCGCTTTCGCGACTGACCACGCCGAACACGCCCTTTGCCTCCATCGACTGGGCGCGGGCAGCAAACAGGATCAGCGCGCCGCCCATGAAGAATCCCAGAATCATCAGGATAAAGACGCCCCTCTCGGGATCGTTGGCAAAGGCATGCACCGAGGTAAGCACGCCCGAGCGCACGATGAACGTGCCGATCAGGCTGAAACCGAAGGCCATGATTGCCAGCAGGATAGTCCAGCTTTTCAGCGCCTCGCGCTTTTCGACCACGATGGCGGAGTGCAGCAAGGCAGCGGCGATCAGCCATGGCATCAGCGATGCGTTCTCGACCGGGTCCCAGAACCAGAAACCGCCCCAACCCAGCTCGTAATACGCCCACCAGCTGCCCAGCCCGATCCCGATGGTCAGAAACAGCCAGGCCGCGAGTGTCCAGGGCCGCACCCACCGCCCCCAGGCCGCATCGACGCGCCCTTCGATCAGGGCAGCAACCGCGAAAGAGAACGCCATGCTCAGCCCGACATAGCCCAGGTACAAAAACGGCGGATGAAAGGCCAGACCGGGGTCCTGCAGCAGCGGGTTCAGGTCCTGCCCGTCAAAGGGCGGCACCGCAAGACGCTCGAACGGGTTCGAGGTAAACAGGATGAAAGCAAAAAACGCCACGGACACCGACGATTGCACCGCCAGAACGCGCGCCTTGAGCGTAGGCGGCAGATTGCCGCCAAACCAAGCCGCCATTGCGCCAAACAGCGTCAGGATGAGCACCCAAAGCAGCATCGAGCCTTCGTGGTTTCCCCACACACCGCTGATCTTGTAGATCATCGGCTTGAGCGAGTGGCTGTTCAGCGTCACCAGTTTCAGCGAAAAGTCCGAGGTGACAAACGCATATGTCAGCGCGGCAAAGGAAAACCCGGTCAGCAGGAACTGCGCATTTGCCGCAGGTTCGGCCATGGCCATCCAGCCGGGCCAGCGTTTGTGTGCCCCGATCAGGGGCACGACGGATTGCACGATTGCCACGAGGAAGGCAAGGATGAGGGCGAAGTGACCGAGTTCTGTAATCATGCAGGTGTTATATGCAATTCGAGCAGGCGGGCAAATCACATTCGACCCGCCTGTTCAACTTGTCGCAATCAGCGCTGCCCGCCGCCGTGCCGCCATGCCTCCAGCGCCGGGTTTGCCTCGGGGCGGACCGCGTCAAGCGTCAGATTTGCATCGGTGTCGTTCCGCGCCACGCCGGGGGTTTGCGCGCCGATCCGGTTCAACCGGGCGATGGACTCAACCACCTGCGGCGCATGGGACATTGTGCGCGCGATTCGGGCCTGAAACTCCTGCCCCTTGGCCTGATGGCGGGCGCCGAAGTAAAAGCTGACGATCGCCCCCAGCAGCCACCACAGCGGCTCGGGCACCAGCGCAAGCCCCTGCATGCGCGCCGCGAACCAGATCGGATCAACCATGGCCGTGACGAACAGACCCAGCGTGCCAAGCGCCAGCGCCGGACGCGGCACCCGGTTGATGCCATCCATCACCCGGTCAAAGCGGCTGGGCCCGGGCGCTGCAAACTCGGCCCCGAACTGCGCGAGGGCGGCGGCATGGTGCTGTGCCGCCCGGTCGGCGCCGGCCTCGCTATTTTCACGAAACACCTCGGCGGTTTCGCGGATCACGTTGCGGCCATTGCCGAAAATCGTGCCAAGTGCGGTGTCGATCAATGCCATGTCGCGATCCTTTCGTGGAATTCCGCGCGGGTCATGTGATAGCGGGGGCTGATGAATTCTTCGGCGCGGATGATCCAGCCGCCCTTGCCGCCGTCGCGCCTGCGCACGTACTTTCGGCTGGCCGGGCGGCCGTCGGCGATCCGAAAGTAGTAATTGCGCCGCGCGATCCCGTAGGCATCGGCCAGATGATCCGGCGCGGCCTGATCCGCTGCCTTTGCGGCTGCGATGGTCTGCGGCCCGATCACCCCGTCCACCGCCACATCCTGCCCCATCTGGCGCAGGAGACGTTGCAGGATTTTCACTGCGTTGGATCCGGCATTGACATACATGTCGAACACGCTGGCCTGCAATGGCTCGGGCAGCGCGTCGATGCGCGGCCGATGGTAATAGTGCTGCACGAATATCCGCTCGGCCTCCGTGCGACTCAGTCGGCGCACATCGTCGATGGTCACCTGACCGTCGCCTGTCAGGTCCAGGCCCAGACGCCGCAATGTGTGGATGGTGACGCCATACTTGGTGGCGCCGCCCGGATCGTCGGGATCGTTAACAAATCCGCCTTCGCGCGCCACGATGGACCGCGCAATATCTTGAATGTCCGGCATGTTACCCGCCTCGTTGTTTGCTCGTGCGGCAAACTTGGCGGATCAGTGGTTAACAGCGCGATTAACTACCGTTCGGATCCTGGTAGATGCCTTGCGCCTTCAGCGCGTCCACAACTTCCTTGGGCATGTAGGTTTCATCGTGTTTGGCAAGGATTTCCGAGGCTTCGAACACGCCGTTTATGTATTTCCCGGTGCCGACCATGCCCTGATTCTCTTCGAACAGGTCCGGCAGGACGCCAACAAAGGTTACCGGAATCGTCGCGCCGCCATCGGTGACTTCGAAACGTATCATCTCGCCCTGCCCGCGCTTCAGACTGCCCTCGGCCACCAGACCGCCGATGCGGAAAGTCTCGTTCGGGCTGGGCGGTTCCGCGATCACCTGCGCGGGCGAGCGGAAAAAGTTGATGCCGTCGCGCATCGCATAGCCGATAAGCGCGGTCGACACGATCAGCGCGAAGGTGGCCAGCGCGATGATCTGGATACGGCGGGTTTTCTTGAGCGATCTCATCGGTTCATTCCGTTCTGACGGCATACATCGGTATGGCAACAAGATACTGTCGCACCCAGCCACTGCGCAAGCGAAACCGGTGCTACCTATTGTCCGCTCTCAGGCCGGTTCAAACGTGATCTGGCGGCGCAGGAACTGCGTTGCACGGGTGGACACGCGCGCGGGATCGCCCGTGGTCAGATACCGGGTCTCGGTGCCGCTGCCCAGCATGCCGGGATGGCGCGCAAGGTAATCCGCAAGGCTGTCCGCAACAAGATTGGCCTGACTGTAGACGCTGACATCCGCACCCAGCGCCTGCTGGAACACATCCTGCAAAAGGGGATAATGGGTGCAGCCCAGAATCGCCGCCTGCGGACGCGGCATCTTGCGCTTCAGGGCATCCACATGGCTGCGCACCAAAGCCTCGGCCAGGATCATGTCACCCTCTTCTATGGCATCGACGACACCGCCGCAGGCCTGCGCCTCGACATCCACACCGATGGCGCGAAAGGCCAGTTCCCGCTGGAACGCACGGCTGGCCACGGTGGCTGGCGTCGCAAACAGCGCCACATGCTTGACCGCAACCTCGCGCGGGGGGCTGTTGTCACCCCATTGCCGTTCGGTCAGCGCCTCGATCAGCGGCACAAACACGCCCAACACGCGCTTGTCTCGCGGCACCCCGGTCTCTTGCATCCGGCGCAGGGCGGCGGCACTTGCGGTGTTGCAGGCAAGGATCACCAGGTCGCAGCCCGCGTCCCACAACCGTTCCACCGCGCCCCGTGTCAGCCCGTGAATGTCTTCGGCGTCGCGCACGCCGTAAGGCGCGTTGGCGCTGTCGCCGAAATAGACAAAGGGCACGTCGGGCAGGCGCCGCTGCGCGGCCTCAAGCACCGTCAGACCGCCAAGGCCGGAATCAAAAACGCCAACTGCCATGAACCGCCCGCCTGTTTGGGGCACCACGTTCAGGCGCGGTGCTTTTCCTCGAACTCGAAGCCGTAGCCATAGGATTTCAACGGCGTCGGCGACAATTCATACGTCGCGTTGCGCAGGAAATCCATCATCGCCTTCGAATCCTTTGCCCGTGCCTGCAACTCGGCCTGTGCGATCGGTTGGCCGATCACAACGCGCACCGGCGTGTCCACCCGCTTGCGGAACTCCTTGATCAACAGCCCCATGCGCAGGGTGTAATGCAGGTGGCTGGCGATCTGGAACAGACGGCTGGTATGACCGTCGAAATAGATCGGAACAACCGTGGCCTGCGATTTTGCCACCATCCGCGCGGTAAACGACCGCCAGCCCGGATCCATCGGCTGCTCGAAGGGCTTGACCGCCGTAGACACCGTACCGCCGGGAAAGATTCCGATCGCGCCGCCCTGCCCCAGATAGCGCAGCGCCTCTTTCCGGGTCTCAAGGTTTTCCTGCACCGCCTCGCGGGTGTCATCGAAATTGATCGGCAGGATGATGCGGTTCAGATCCTCGGCCTTGCGGAACACCTTGTGCGCCAGAATGCGGAAATCGCCCCGCACCACGGACAGGATATGGCCCATCATCAGCCCGTCCAGAATGCCGTAAGGATGGTTGGCGATCAGGATCAGAGGGCCATTGGCCGGGATGTTCGACAGGCTGCCGCCCGCCACATCCAGGCTCAGGCCATAGCGTTCGACGATCACCTGCCAGAAATCGCGGCCCATCGCGACCTCATCCTCGTAGCCCGCGGCCCGCTTGATCAGGCTGATCCGCCCGGTGATATTCTCCATCACGCGGATCATGGTACGCCCGCCCCGCGTGGTTGCGGAATGGGCGTAACTTATGTCACGGGCAATATGCCTTTGATCAGGCATGTCACATCCTCCGAAAAGCTGCCGAAGATTTACGCGGCTTGGCCGTCCCTGACCAGTGCTTTTGAAGATCGTGTAACATTATGAACAAATCATGACATTTTATTCCGCGGCCTTCGCCAGACCCGCGCCGCCGCTGCGGAATGCCGCCAGCAATTCCTCGCGCCGTTTGGCGGCCTTGCGCTCGTTGGCTTCCTTGACCGGGCCGAACCCCCTGATCTGCAACGGCAATTCCGCCAGCGCCACGACGATGTCCATGGTTTCCGGCGTCAGCTTGGGCAGCAGGTCATTCATGTCAGTTTCGTATTGCTTGATCAGCGACCGCTCCATCCGGCGCTCGGTAGAGCGGCCGAACGGGTCCAGCGGCGTGCCGCGCAGAACCTTCAGCTTTGCCAGAAGGCGGAAGCCGCGCAGCATGCCGGGGCCGAACTCGCGCTTCATCGTGCGACCGTCCGGGCCGGTCTTGGACAACAGCGGCGGGGCCAAGTGGAACTTCATCCTGAAATCGCCGTCGAACTCCTGCCTGGCCTTCTCCATGCTGTCCAGATGCAGGCGCGCCACCTCGTATTCATCCTTGTAGGACAGCAGCTTGTGATACCCCTTGGCGACGGCCTCTTTCAGGCGTGGATCGTCGACGCGATCCAGCATCTTGAGGTACCGCTTGGCCAGCCGTTTGCCCTGATAGGCCACCAGATGATCCGCGCGGAAGTCGATCTTTTCCTGCACCGTCTTGGGCTTGGCGATCACGTTGGGCGTCACCAGCCGTGCTGCATCCGCCGGATGCAGCGCCGCCCAGCGCCCGATCTCGAAGGCGCGCAGGTTGCGCTCGACCGCGGCGCCGTTCAGCTCGATCGCGGTCTTGATCGCGTCATAGCCCACGGGCACAAGCCCGCGCTGCCAGGCTGCGCCAAAGATCATCATGTTGGAAAAGATCGAATCGCCCAGCGTGGCCTTGGCCAGATCGGACGCATCGAACAGCAGCACCTGATCGCGCAACCGCGCCTCCAGCGCCAGCGCCAGACGGTCGCTGGGCAGGCTGAACTCGGTGTTACGGGTGAAATCACCGGTGATGATCTCGTGGCTGTTTACCACGGCCCCGGTGCGGCCCTGCCTTGTCAGGCCTAGCGTCTTGGCCCCGGCACTGACCACCAGATCACCGCCGATCAGGGCATCCGCCTCGCCCGTGGCGACGCGCACAGCGCTGATATCGCTTGGGCTTTCGGCCAGACGGCAGTGGATGTGCACGGCACCGCCCTTTTGCGCAAGCCCCGCCATCTCCATCATCGCAGCACCCTTGCCGTCGATCTGCGCGGCCTGTGCCAGCACGGCGCCGATGGTCACAACGCCAGTGCCGCCAACCCCGGTGATCACCACGTTGAAGGTGCCGTCAATCGCAGGCAGATCAGGCACCGGCATGTCCGGTAGGGTCAGATCGGTCGTCGCCCCCTTTTTCACCTTGGCCCCCTCAAGCGTGAGGAACGAGGGGCAAAACCCCTTGAGGCACGAGAAATCCTTGTTGCAGCTTGACTGGTCGATCGCCCGCTTGCGGCCCAGTTCGGTTTCGGCGGGCACGATCGCCACACAGTTGGATTGCACCCCGCAATCGCCACAGCCTTCGCAGACATCGGTATTGATGAACACGCGACGGTCGGGATCGGGGAACTGCCCGCGCTTGCGGCGGCGACGCTTTTCGGCGGCGCAGGTCTGGATATACAGGATCACCGACACGCCCGGCACTTCGCGCGCGCGCTTCTGCACATTGTCCATCTCGGCGCGTTCAAAGGTCTGCGTGCCCTTGGCAAAACGGCTCAGGTCGACGTCTTCCTTTTCGTCATAGACGACGAACACGTCCTTCACCCCCATCGCGCGCACCTCGTCGGCGATGCGATAGGCATCAAGCCCGCCCTCGTTGCCCTGACCGCCGGTCATCGCCACGGCATCATTATACAGGATCTTGTAGGTGATGTTCACATTCGCAGCCAGCGCGGCGCGGATCGCCATTATCCCTGAGTGGTTATAGGTGCCGTCGCCCAGGTTCTGGAACACATGGCCGGTGTTCGAGAACGGCGCCTCGCCGATCCAGTTGGCCCCCTCGCCGCCCATATGGGTCGTGCCCAGCGTGTCGCGGTCCATCCACTGCACCATAAAGTGACAGCCGATCCCGGCATAGGCGCGGCTGCCTTCGGGCACCTTGGTGCTGCTGTTATGCGGGCAGCCCGCGCAGAAATACGGCAGACGCGCCGCGATTTCCTCGGCGTTGTCGTTGCGGCGCACCTCGGCCAGCGCGGTTTGACCGGCGCGGATGCCATCGGTATCGCGCCCCTCTTCGATCAGGATGTCACCCAGCTTTTCGGCAATCATCACCGGGTCCAGCGCCCATCGGCTGGGGAACAGCTCGGGGCCGTTCTGCCCCTTGTGCCAGCCATAGACACGACGGCCCCGGCGGTCGTCAAAGATCGATTCCTTGACCTGAACCTCCAGCAGCTTGCGCTTTTCCTCGACCACGATGATCAGGTCCAGCCCCTCGGCCCAGTCGTGAAAGCCCTTCATGTCCAGCGGCCACACCTGCCCGACCTTGTAGGTGGTGATGCCCAGCCGCTCGGCCTCGTCCGCGTCGATGTTCAGCAGGTTCAGCGCATGCACCATGTCGAGATAGCTTTTGCCGTGGCTGACCAGACCGATCTTGGCGCCGGGCTTGCCCCAGACGCGCTTGTCGATGCCATTGGCATGGGCAAAGGCCTCGGCCGCATGGCGCTTGTAGTCGATCAGCCGCGCCTCCTGTTCGATGCGGTCATCGACCAGCCGAATGTTCAGCCCGCCCTGCGGCATGGTGAAATCAGGTGCGACCATCTGCATGCGGTCCGGGCTGCCGTCCACAACGGCTGTCGCCTCGATCGTGTCCTTCATGGTCTTCAGACCGACCCAGACCCCGGCATAGCGCGACAGGGCATAGCCGTAGATGCCGTAGTCCAGAATCTCCTGCACGCCGGCCGGGCTGACCACGGGCACGTAGGCGTCGATCAGCGCCCATTCGGACTGGTGCAGCACGGTCGAGGATTCGCCGGTGTGGTCATCACCCATCGCCACCAGCACGCCGCCATTGGGGCTGGTGCCTGCCATGTTGGCATGGCGGAACACGTCGCCGGTGCGGTCCACGCCCGGCCCCTTGCCATACCACAGGCCAAAGACGCCATCGAACTTGCCCTCGCCGCGCAACTCGGCCTGCTGCGTGCCCCACAGGGCGGTGGCGGCCAGATCCTCGTTCAGCCCCTCCTGGAACTTCACATCCGACTGCGTCAGGAACTTCTGCGCGCGCATCATCTGCATGTCGACCGCGCCCAGCGGCGAGCCGCGGTAGCCTGTGACAAACCCCGCCGTATTCAACCCCGCCGCAACGTCCCGCGCCTTTTGCATCAGCATCAGTCGCACCAGCGCCTGCGTGCCATTCAGCAGCACCGGCGACTTTTCCAGATCGAAACGGTCGTTCAGCGAAATTTCGGCTTTGGTCATGGTTTCCCCCTGTTGCGCTTTTTTTAACTATAGCTCACTTAGGCGTCATATTAGGTCAAAATTTGTGACCTATAAAGCGCCTCGGCGAAAATCACCCGACGTAAAAGATGTGCGCGACATGTTTTTTACGATTATTTCATGTAGCTTTAGCCAGTAATCGGAAAGTTGTGCATATGGACTGGGACAAACTAAGAATTTTTCACGCGGTCGCCGATGCAGGCAGCCTGACTCATGCTGGCGAGACACTGCATCTCAGTCAATCTGCCGTGAGCAGACAGGTACGCGCGCTTGAGGAGAGCCTGAACACCACCCTGTTTCACCGCCATGCGCGCGGACTGATTCTCACCGAACAGGGCGAACTACTGTTCGATGCCACGCGCGCCATGTCCAAGCGACTGGACGCCGCATCGGCCCGTATCCGCGACAGCGAGGACGAGGTGTTCGGCGAATTGCGCGTGACAACCACAACCGGCTTTGGCAGCCTGTGGCTCGCCCCGCGCCTGCCCGCGCTGTACGAAAAATACCCCGAGCTGAAGATCGATCTGATGCTCGAGGAACGCGTGCTGGACCTGCCCATGCGCGAGGCCGATGTCGCCATCCGCATGAAGGAACCCAGCCAGGCCGATCTGATCCGCAAACGCCTGATGACGGTCAAGATGCAACTCTACGCCTCGCCCAGCTATCTGGAACGGCGCGGCCTGCCCGCCAGCCTTGAAGACATCAGCCAGCACCGCCTGATCTGCCAGAATCCCAGCTCGGCGCAGGTGGGCGCGGGTGCGCTGCTGGTGCAGGAACTGATGAGCTATGACCTGCACTCGACCCTGACGGTGAACAACTACTTCGGTGTCCTGCAGGCGGTTCTGAACGATCTGGGCATCGGGGTGCTGCCCGACTACCTGACGCAGGATTTTCCGAATCTGGTGCGCGTGCTACCACAGGTGGAATCGGTCGAGGTTCCGGTCTTCCTCGCCTACCCCGAGGAATTGCGCCATTCCAAGCGGGTTGCCGCCTTTCGCGACTTCGTTCAGGAAGAGATCATCAGCTACCGCAAACAGCAAAAAGATCAGGCACTTACATAACAGGTCAAGCAGCCATGCAGCTTTTGCATAACAGCCATGCTGCACCTGCGGCATGATTTGCCTTGATTGTACATAAACAGACGCCTAATTCGGCACGTGACGGTGATGACGACCAGTTCTTCATCATCTTCATACCTCCCTGTTGGACTTTGGCCGAGCTTAGTGCTCGGCCTTTTTTTTGGCTCAGTCGATTCGCGGCAGGTCGCTGGCCCAGGGTGACAGGATTTGCGGCCCCCCCGGTCGGATCACGATATTCTCTTCATGTACAAGGATGTTGCCATCGGCAGTTGCAACTCCGGGTTCCAGCGTGATCACCATGCCCGGCTCCAGAACGGTCCGGTCGCCGGGCAGCAGCGACAGCCCTTCGGTCAGCTGCATCCCCAGCCCGTGGCCCAGCCGCCCGCCGTCATCGCCACAGATCGCGGCCATCGCGGCCCAGACATCGCAGGCCCGCGCGCCCGGACGTGCCGCCGCCAGCCCCGCCTGCGCGGCCTCCAACAGTCGCGCATGGGCCCCGACCACCCGCGCATCCGGCGCTCCAATGGCGAAATTGCGGTCGTAGTCGCAGAAATACCCGTCCCGCACGGCCCCGGTATCCAGCATCAGCACATCGCCCGCGCACAGCGCCCGGTCATCGGCGGGCGAGATCACATCCGCGTACCCCAACGGCCCGGCACCGCCCGCCAGATAGGGCACCCAATCCGCGCCGTCCTCCAGCAGCAACCGTTGAAAATCGCGAAACACCCGCGACAGCGCCACGCCGGGTCCGGCGATCTCGGGCACGCGGGCAAAGGCACGGCCTGCGATCCGGCAGGCATGGGCGATCTTGGCAATCTCGGCCTCGGATTTCACCGCGCGCAGACGGGCGGTGATGCCGGCATCGTCGCGGAAAACCTGCGCCGACGCGCCCTGCAACCGCGCGAAATCGGCCTGCGCCATGCGCAGATGGGTTTCCGGCCCCGACGGGATGCCGACAGGACCGCCAAACTCGTCCAGCACGTCTGCCAGCAGGCTGACCCCCTCGTCCTCGGGCTGCGGCGCGGGCCATGTGCGGATATCCGTCACCCATGTCTTGCCCATCAGCGCCGCGCCGATCGCGGGAATCACCGCCACCGGATCACCATCCGCCGGAAGGATCAGGAACCAGGGACGGCTCGGGCTTTCCCAGAACCGGGTCAGAAAGCCGGTGAAATAGCGGATTTCCGGCTCGGTCGTCAGCAGCAGCGCGCCCAGACCCGCCTGCGCCATCATCGCCTGCGCACGGGTCACCCGGGCCTGATACTCGGCCCGCGCAAAGCCGCGCTCGCTCATTCCGGGGCCTCGGACAGGATCGCCATTACCCGCGCGTCGCCGGGCAGGTCCAGCCCGGCCAGCAGCGCCGCCAGCCCGGCCCCGCCCGATGCCGTGGTGGCCAGCCCCGCCCCGGCCAGCACCGGCAGGGCCGCCTGCGCATCCTCTTCGGACAGCAGGGCAAACCCGTCCGCATCGCGCGACAGGCCTTGCAGCGCGATCAGGCTGGCGGTCTTGCAATCCAGCCGCCCCATGCAACTGTCCGGGCCGCTGGCATCCACCAGCGCGCCTGCCTCGATCGCGTCATGCAACGCCGGGGCGGCCGCGGGTTCCACTACGATGATCCGCACCGCCTCGCCCCAGATATGGCGGGCATGCGCGGCCACTGCCCCGGCCAGACCCCCGACGCCGGCCTGCACCAGAATATGCGTAGGCCGTTGCGGGATCTGCGCCGCCGCCTCGGCGGCCAGCACAAGATACCCCTCCATCAGCCTGTGGGGCACATCGATGTAGCCGGGCCACGAACTGTCCGACAGCAGCACCAGCCGTTCGGCCACGGCGGCCTGACTGGCGGCGGCCATGCTTTCGGCATAATCCGCGCCTGCGCGGCGCACCTCGGCGCCAAACCCCTGCAGCCGCTCGGCAAAGCCCTGCGGCACGGTCTGCGACAGATAGATCACCGCCCTGGCGCCGAACACCTGCGCCCCCGCCGCCACCGACAGCCCGTGATTGCCGGCACTGGCGGTGACATAGGTGCTGCCCAGCGCCCGCCCCTCCGCCGCATCGCAAGCAATGACATAGGCCGCCCCCAGCGCCTTGAAGCTGCCAAGCCCCATCCGCGCGCGCTCGTCCTTGACCCAGACCTGCGCCACATTGGCGCGGGCGGCAAGCTCGGGCATCTCGACCAGCGGCGTGACCGCATGGGCCGGGCACCGGTCCAGCATGGCGCGGGGTCGGTCCGCATCATGGCTGGGCCAGGGCGCATCAAGCCGCAGGCCGGTTCCGCGATATGGGTTGTGCAACATGTCGGTCCCCTGTCTGTTCCTTTCAGTGAACGCAGTCCCGGCCGCTTGCGTCAACTGCATTGCCTGATACGGGTGGCGCATTACCGATTGTGCGCCTATGTCTTGCGCATGGCCCAGGACGCTGCCCTTTTGACCGGAGAGCTGACGCTGACCCCGCCCGCGCGGCGGCAAAGCGAATGGCACATCACCGACCCCGAGGGGCCTGCGGGACATGTCATCCCGCCCGGTCGCGGCGCGGGGCATGTGCGCCTGCACGGAATGGGGTTCGACATCGCCTTCGGACAGCTTGACGATGGCGGCCGCGCGATCCTGCGCCCCTGGCGACTTACGATCGAGGGCGCGAACCTGTTTCACGCCTGGTCGATGCCCGGCGAGGGTTGGTTCAACCGCATTCTGGCGCGCGATCACCCTCTGTATACGTTGCATGACCACAGGCCGCCCCTGCGGATGATCCTGCGCGGCGGGCTGAACCGGCAGATCGCGCTGCTGGCGGGAGACGACCTGCTGGCACTGGCCGACTACCCGCGCAGCCGCGGCCCGCGCCACATACGCCACGCCCCCACCCTGCCCCCGGCGGTGCAGGCGGCGCTGTGCCACGCGGTCACGCAACCGCGCTGACGCCCGCCCCTTTCCCCCGCCCGCGCGATGGATTAAACGGTGCAAAAGACCAATCCGCGCCCGGGGGACAGACCAGATGCAAGAGCCGCAGATCACACCAGACCTGATCGCCAGCCATGGGCTCAAGCCCGACGAATACCAGCGTATCCTCGATATCATCGGGCGCGAGCCGACCTTCACCGAACTGGGCATCTTTTCGGCCATGTGGAACGAGCATTGTTCCTACAAATCCTCCAAGAAATGGCTGCGCACCCTGCCCACCACCGGCCCGCAGGTCATCTGCGGCCCCGGTGAGAACGCAGGGGTTGTCGATATCGGTGACGGTCAGGCGGTCGTGTTCAAGATGGAAAGCCACAACCACCCCAGCTATATCGAGCCCTATCAGGGTGCCGCCACCGGCGTGGGCGGCATCCTGCGCGACGTGTTCACCATGGGCGCGCGGCCCATCGCGGCGATGAACAGCCTGTCCTTTGGCGAGGTGTCCCACCCCAAGACCCGCCGCCTTGTGCATGGCGTGGTCGAAGGCATCGGCGGATACGGCAACTGTTTCGGCGTGCCCACCGTGGGCGGCGAGGTGCGGTTTCACCCGGCCTATAACGGCAACTGCCTTGTAAATGCCTTTGCCGCCGGCCTGGCCGATACCGACAAGATCTTCTACTCCGCCGCCAGCGGCGTCGGCATGCCCGTGGTCTACCTTGGCGCCAAGACCGGCCGCGACGGCGTGGGCGGGGCCACCATGGCCAGCGCCGAGTTCGACGAGAGCATCGAGGAAAAGCGCCCCACCGTGCAGGTCGGCGATCCCTTCACCGAAAAGCGCCTGATGGAGGCGACGCTTGAGCTGATGGCAACCGGGGCGGTGATCTCGATCCAGGACATGGGCGCGGCGGGGCTGACATGCTCGGCCGTTGAAATGGGCGACAAGGGTGGACTTGGCGTCCAGTTGCAACTGAACGACGTGCCGCAGCGCGAACAGAACATGACCGCCTATGAAATGATGCTGTCGGAAAGCCAGGAACGCATGCTGATGGTGCTGCGCCCCGAAAAAGAGGCCGAAGCGCGCGCGGTGTTCGAAAAATGGGATCTCGATTTCGCCATCGTCGGTGAAACCATCGCCGAAGACCGGTTCCTGATCCTGCATGGCAATGACATCAAGGCCGATCTGCCACTGTCCAAACTGTCCTCTGCCGCACCGGAATACGACCGCCCGTGGGAGGAAACCCCTGCTGCCGATCCACTGGACGACGTGCCGGGGGTGGACCCGATCGATGCACTCAAGGCGTTGATCTGCAGCCCAAATTACGCGTCCAAGCAATGGGTGTACGAGCAGTACGACACCATGGTGATGGCCGATACGGTGCAGACCCCCGGTCTGGGCGCGGGCATCGTGCGGGTGCATGGCACGGAAAAGTTGCTGGCCTTTACCAGCGACGTGACGCCGCGCTACGTGCGCGCCAATCCCACCGAAGGCGGCAAGCAGGCCGTGGCCGAGGCCTATCGCAACCTGTGTGCCGTGGGCGCCCGCCCGCTGGCCACCACCGACAACCTGAACTTCGGCAACCCCGAAAAACCCGAGATCATGGGCCAGTTCGTAGGCGCGATCAAAGGCATCGGCGCGGCCTGTCTGGCGCTGGACATGCCTATCGTGTCGGGCAACGTGTCCCTGTATAACGAAACCGACGGCCAGGGCATCCTGCCCACCCCCACGATTTGCGCCGTCGGGCTGATCGACCATGCCGATCACGCCATCACCGGGCAGGTGCGCGACGGTCATGTGGCGCTGCTTTTGGGCGAAACGACGGGCCATCTGGGGCAATCCGCCCTGCTCGCCGAGGTGTTCAACCGCGAGGACGGCGACGCCCCCGCCGTCGATCTGACCGCCGAGCGCGCGCATGGCGAGTTCATCCGCGCCAATCGCGACTATATCAAGGCCTGCACCGATCTGTCCGATGGCGGGCTGGCCCTGGCCGCGTTCGAGATGGCCGAGGCCGCAGGCGTCGGCGTGCATCTTGACGAAGGCGACAGCGCGCAACTGTTCGGCGAGGATCAGGCGCGTTACCTGATTGCGTGCAACTTCGATCAGGCCGAGGCGCTGATGATCGCCGCCGGACGCGATGGCATCCCGCTGAAGACCGTGGGCAAGTTCACCGGCGACAGCGTGCGCATGGGCGGATCCGAGGCCCCGCTTGCAGAGCTCTCCGCGCTCTATCGCGGCGGTTTCGGGGCCGCGCTTGGCTGACGCTCGGGGCTTGCGAAAAACAGGTATCAGTCATACATCTTTTAACGCAACGACAGGAGACGCCGCACATGCCGATGCATCCCCACGAAATCGAAGACCTATTGCGCAAGACCTTTCCCGACGCCAAGATCGTCGTCGAAGGTGACGATGGTGTGCACATGTCGGCATTGGTGATCGACGAAAGCTTTCGCGGCATGAACCGGGTGCAGCAGCAGCGCGCGGTCTATGCCGCGCTCAAGGGCAAGATGGACGGCCCCAGCGGCGAGTTGCACGCGCTGGCGCTGACCACACGAGCCCCGGACTGACACCATGGACAGCGGCCTGACCATACCGATTCTCATCGCCCTGATCGTCGCGGTCGTGGTGATCATCGGGGTCGGTCGGCAGCGCCAGTTCGACACCACCAAGCGCGGCAGCAAGCCCGGCAAGGGCTATCACACCCTTGAATCGAACTACTCTTCGGGTCTGGGCGGCAACGATGCCACATGGCAGGTCCCCCGCGACCCGCAGGAATACGCCCGCAGATTCGTGCCCGGCCATGCACGGCGCGGCACCGACAAAAAAGGACACTCCAAATGACAGACGCGAAAACCCGGATCGACGAGACGGTGAAATCAAACGACGTGGTGCTCTACATGAAAGGCACCAAGGACATGCCGCAATGCGGCTTCTCGCAGCGCGTGGCCGGGGTTCTGAATTACATGAACGTGGACTTTGCCGATGTGAACGTGTTGGCAGACGAGGACATCCGCCAGGGCATCAAGGACTATTCCGACTGGCCCACCATCCCGCAGCTTTACGTCAAGGGCGAGTTCGTGGGCGGCTGCGACATCATCACCGAGATGACCCTGTCGGGCGAACTGGACCAGTTGTTCGAGCAAAGCGGCATCACCTACAACAAGGAAGCCGCCGACAAGATCCGCGAAGCCAACGCCTGAACCGGTCTTGCGTATCGAAGCTGACAAAAAGCCGCGCGTCTTCCATCTGGAGGCGCGCGGTTTTTCGTGGCAAACCCAGTGATCAGCCAGCCGACCCCAGCAGCGCCTGCGCCTGATCCCAGATCCGCGTGACGGTCTGGCCCGCGGGCTCGGGCCGGGCCCGCGCTGCCGCCTGCCCCGCCCACATCTGCATCGACCGCGCCTCGCCCGCCGCGCGCATTGGCGCCGTCAGCGCGCGCTGAACTGGATAGGGCGCGGGCGCCGGCCCGGTCTCGGCGGCGCGCACATAGGGCGTGGCCACGGCACGGCCCGTGCGCCCGGAAAAGGCGCGGGTCAGACGGGTGTCTTCGGGCGCAAGCCCGGACAGCGCATCGGCCCACTTGGGCGCGACCCCGGCCTCGGGGCTGCGCAGCAACGCGGTGCCAAGCATCACCGCGCTGGCCCCCAGCACAAGCGCCGCCGCCATGGCGCGGCCATCCCCGATGCCACCGGCCGCGATCACCGGAACATCCACAACATCCACCACCGCAGGGATCAGTGCCAAACCGCCTACCGATTGCGCCTGCGCCTTTTGCGCGTCGAAACTGCCGCGATGCCCACCTGCCTCGGCCCCCTGCGCGATGACGGCATCGGCCCCGGCGGACTGCGCCGCGCGCGCTTCTGCCACAGTGGTGACGGTGGCAAACCAGCGCATCCGCCGGGCGCGCAATGCCGCAACCTGCTCAGCCGTCAAAAGCCCCATGATGGTCGATACCACCGGCGTGCCCGCAGCCAGCAGGGCGTCAAACTGCGCGTCGAAATCCTGCACCAGCGGCCCATCCGAAACTTCCGGGCGCGGCCCCCATTGCGTCAGGAATTCCGCCAGCGCGGCCTCGTGCGCGGGATCGCGGGCCGGTTCGGGGTCTGGCACCCACAGGTTCATCTGGAACGCACCGTTGCTGCGCGCGCGAAACCCGGCCGCCCACTGTGCGATGTCATCGGGTGCCATCAGCAAGGCACCGCAGGCCCCCATGCCGCCCGCATCGGCCACCGCCCCTGCCAGCGCCACCGGCGACGCGCCCGCCATCGGTGCCATCAGCAGCGGCAAGTCCAACCCGTAGGTCTCGCAAAATTCGTGGACCCGGTGCCAGAGATCGGACTGAGCCATCGGACCGATCTAGCCCCCCGCGCGATCGTCCAGCGTATCGGCCAGCGATTCCGCCCGCGCGGCCAGTTCGGCCAGGGTTTCGGTGATCTGCGGCGGGATGACCGGCACCTCGATCCGCTCGGGCGCGGGCTTGGGCGCGCTTTGCAGCCGGGCCAGATCGGCCTGCAATTCTGCCAGTTGGCCCTGCGCCTCGCGCAGCTTGTCCTCGACCCCGGCCGTCTTGTCGGCCAGCATCAGCCCGGCCATCAGCAGCATCCGCGCCTCGGGCAGACGCCCGATCTGCTGGGTCAGCACGCTGGCCTCGGTGTCCAGCATGGCGGCGGCGGAATGCAGGTAATGCTCTTCGCCCTCCTGGCACGAGACCTCGAACGTGCGGCCACCGATCTTGATTTCGACCTCAGGCATTCGGTTGCTCCTCTTCATCAGGGGTGTCGGCCACCAAGGGCGCCATCACGGCCAGAATAGCGTCGGCCTCGGCCACATCGGTGGAGCGGGCAGCGCGCAGCGCCTCAAGCTCGGCCAGCATCGCCTTGTTGATCAGATGCGGCTCGGCCAGGCCGGCGGCATTGGCCTCGCGCAGCTTGGCCACACTGTCGCGCAACTGGTCCGACGCCCGGCGCATCCGCTGCAGTTCGCCATCCAGCGTGGCCATGGCGCTGCGGGTCTGGTCCAGTTCGGCGGTCAGAGTTGCCGTCGCCTGCTCTTCGCGGGCGTGCAGCTTCTTGATGCGTTCTTCCAACTGCGCGGTGACCAGCCTTTCATCCTCCAGCGCCTGGCGCAGCTGCGCCAGTTCCTCGGGGTCTGCCCCTGTCGCCGGAGCCTCCAGCGTGTCGATGCCGCGCGCAATGCGGTCCATCGCGGCGGTCAGTCGCCGTTCCAGTTCGGTGATATCGCTCATGCCTCTGCCCTCACCCAATAGTCGTGGCGCGCGCCTGTTTTGGGTCGATCCGCACCAATCTGCCGTGCCGCGGGTCGACGAATCGCCCCAGCGGCCCTTTTGCAAGACAGTTTAGCCAATGCGAAACCAAATTGCGCCCCCTTTAACCCCAACCACTTAGCCGCCATGCTTGATCTTGGGGGCGGGGCTGGTAAGAGCGACATAATCATGCCCCGAGCCAAAGGAAGCCCCAAGTGGATATCCAAGCCCTGCGTTCCGCCAATCCCGACCACTGGATGCGCGCCACAGCCATTCGCGCGTTGACGCTGGATGCGGTCCATGCCGCCAATTCCGGCCATTCCGGCATGCCGATGGGCATGGCCGATGTGGCGACAGTGCTGTTTGAAAAACACCTGAAATTCGACGCCTCCGCCCCCCATTGGCCTGATCGCGACCGGTTCATCCTGTCGGCAGGTCACGGCTCGATGCTGATCTATTCGCTGCTTTACCTGACCGGCTATGAACAGGTCACGTTGGAAGAGCTGCGCAATTTCCGCCAGTGGGGCGCGCGCACCGCAGGGCATCCTGAAAACTTCCTGCTGGACGCGGTGGAAACCACCACCGGACCGCTGGGTCAGGGCATCGCCAATTCGGTGGGCTTTGCCATGGCCGAGGAAATCCAGCGCGCCGAGTTCGGCCGCAAGCTGGTGGATCACTATACTTATGTGATCGCGGGCGACGGCTGTCTGATGGAGGGCGTCAGCCAGGAGGCAATCACCCTGGCCGGCCGCCACAAGCTGGGCCACCTGATCGTTATCTGGGATAACAACAACATCACCATCGACGGCGAGGTGTCGCTGGCCGACAGCACCGATCAGGTGGCGCGCTTCAAATCCGCGGGCTGGCATGTGCAGGAAATCGATGGCCACGACCCCGAGGCGATCGACGCCGCGCTGGCGGCGGCCAAGAAATCCGGCAAACCGTCGATGATCGCCGCCAAGACCCATATCGCTCTGGGCCACGCGGCGCAGGACACCTCGAAGGGGCATGGCGCTTTGACCGACGCCGATCAGCTTGCCGCCGCGAAATCCGCCTATGGCTGGTCCGGCGGTCCGTTCGAGGTGCCGCAAGAGATCAAGGCACAGTGGGAAGAGATTGGCCGCCGGGGTGCCGCAGATCGCGAGGCGTGGCAGCAGCGTCTGGCCACCCTGCCCGAACGCCGCCGGACCGAGTTCGAGCGCCGCTATGCGATGGATGCGCCCAAAAAACTGGGGGCCGTGATCCGCGCGCTGAAGAAACAGGTCAGCGAAAGCGCGCCCAAGGTGGCCACCCGCAAATCCAGCGAAATGGTGCTCGAGGTGGTGAACCCGGTGATGCGCGAAACCGTGGGCGGCTCGGCCGACCTGTCGGGATCGAACAACACCAGAACCGCCGACATGGGCGTGTTCGATGTGGACAACCGCAAGGGGCGGTACATCCATTGGGGCATCCGCGAACATGGCATGGCCGCCGCGATGAACGGCATGGCGCTGCATGGCGGCATCCGCCCCTATGGCGGCACCTTCATGGCCTTTACCGACTACGCCCGGCCCGCGATGCGGCTGGCGGCGCTTATGAAGGTGCCGACCGTTTTCGTGATGACCCATGACAGCATCGGGCTGGGCGAGGATGGCCCGACCCACCAGCCGGTCGAGCATCTGGCGATTTCGCGCGCCACGCCGAATACGTACGTGTTTCGACCCTGCGACACCGTGGAAACCGCCGAGGCGTGGGAAATCGCGCTGAGCAGCAAGACTGCCCCCTCGGTCCTGTCGCTGACCCGGCAGAACCTGCCGACCCTGCGCCACGAGCACAAGGTCAAGAACCTGGTCGCGCAGGGCGCCTATGTGCTGGCCGATGCGCAGGCCAAACGACAGGCCATCCTGATCGCCACAGGCTCCGAGGTCGAGATCGCCATGGCCGCGCGCGACGCGCTGGAAGCCGACGGGATCGGCACGCGTGTGGTGTCGATGCCCTGCATGGAACTGTTTGCCGCACAGGACGAGGCCTATCGCAAACGCGTACTGCCCGCAGGCCCGGTGCGTGTGGGGGTCGAGGCCGCCGTGCGCCAGGGCTGGGACCGCTGGCTGCTGGGCGAGCGGGGCCGCGAAAGCAAGGCCGCGTTCGTCGGCATGGACAGCTTTGGCGCCTCGGCCCCGGCCGAGGTGCTGTACGAGAAATTCGGCATCACCGCGGATGCGGTGGTGGCCGAGGTCAAGCGCCTGTTGGCATAGGGTTTTTCTGGCCTTTGGCACCCCAGCCCGAGTTTTTCAAAAAACTCGGGCAAAACCCATTTTGCATGGGTTTTGTCACAAGATCACGCGGACCGGTTCGTTGTTGCAGAAGATGACGAACTGGCCCGCGTTTTCCACCATGTGAAACCCGCGTCTCTGCACCTCGGCCTCGAATGCGGCGCGCCCGACGATGCGGTCCACATCGCGCACGGCGCGTCGGATCACCCCGCCCCGGTTGACCGCCTGCGCCGAGAACACGCCACGCAGCCAGCGCCGCGCCTCTTCATCGACGCAAGGCGCGGAACGGGGCAGGATCGGATGTATCGGCAATGTGTCACGCATGACCCAAACCTGCCCGATCCGCGGTTAAACGTCGGTTAATGTTCAGCGGCTTTCTTGCCGGACACCGCAGCGATCAAAGGCCCGATCACCCATGTGCCGACAGGGATCAGCAGCAGCCCCCAGACCAGCCCCAGCACACCGTCGATCAGTGCCGTGATCGCCCATGCAACAAGGCCCGAGGCACCCTGCACCGCGCCCGCGACCATCGCAGCCAGCGCCTTGATGCCCTCATATGGCTGCGCCATCCCCAGATCATTCAAACCGTGCACGATGATCGACCCGCCGACCCAGAGCATCGCCGCCGTGCCCACCACCGACAGCAGTTTCAGAAACAGCGGCATGAACCGCACCAGCCCCCGGCCAAATCCGCGCCCGACACCGCTGTAGGCGTTCTTTGCCAGATACAGCCCCACATCGTCCATCTTCACGATCAGGGCGACCGATCCGTATACCGCCACGGTCACCATGATGCCCACGACCGCCAGCGTGGCCCCCTGCATCCAGATGTTCGGGGCCTCGATCGCGGCCAGCGCAATGGTCATGATCTCCGCCGACAGGATGAAATCGGTCTTGATCGCCCCCTTGACCTTGGCCTCTTCCAGACGGCCCGGGTCCTTGACCGCCATATCCGCCTTTACATGCTTGTCCGCGTCGGGAAACAGCACGTGAAACACCTTTTCCGCGCCTTCGAAACACAGGTACGACCCGCCCAGCATCAGCAAGGGCGTGATCGCCCAGGGCGCGAAACTGGCCATCAACAGGGCCAGCGGCAGCAAGATCACCAGCTTGTTGAAGAACGACCCGCGCGCGATGCGCCAGATGATCGGCAATTCGCGCGCGGGTTTGAACCCCTGAACGTATTTCGGCGTCACGGCGGCATCGTCGATGATCACGCCGGCGGTCTTGCCCCCGGCCTTGGCCGCGGCAGCGGCGACATCGTCCACGCTGGTCGCAGCCACCTTGGCGATGGCTGCAACATCATCCAGCAATGCCAAAAGACCGCTCATTCCCGTCACCCTGCCCTTGTCCCCATTCGCGGCCACCCTATCGGACAGGCCACGATGGGCAAGCTGACATGGGTTACCGTGTTAGCGCAAAACCGCCTGCGGTTGCGCTAACAGCCCGGAAAATCACCGATTTTGACCTTTCAGGCCTGCCAACCCCGCTTTATACCCGCGCGAAACCCACCGCGCGCAGGAGACCACGGACATGACCATCACGCTTGGCATCAACGGATTTGGACGGATCGGGCGCTGCACCCTGATGCACATCGCCGAGGCCGCCCGCAGCGATGTGCGCGTCGTCAAGGTCAATGCCACCGGCCCGCTGGAAACTGCCGCCCATCTTGTCCGCTACGACAGCGTGCACGGCCGCTTTGCCGGGAATGTCACGATCGGCGAGGGCACGATGGACCTGGGGCAAGGCCCGATGGAGATGTTCTCGACCTATGACATGGACGAACTGGACTGGTCGGGCGTTGATGTGGTGCTGGAATGCACCGGCAATTTCAACGACGGCGACAAGTGTCGGAAACACCTGGAGCGCGGGGCCAAGACCGTGCTGATCTCGGCCCCGGCCAGGAACGTGCAAAAGACCGTGGTGATGGGCGTCAATGACGACCAGCTGGCCAAGGGCGACGTGATGATCTCGAACGGATCGTGCACCACCAACTGCCTGGCCCCGCTGGCCAAGGTGCTGGATGCGGCCATCGGCATCGACAGCGGCATCATGACCACGATCCACAGCTATACCGGCGATCAGCCCACGCTGGACCGCCGCCACAAGGATCTGTACCGCGCGCGGGCGGCGGCGGTCAGCATGATCCCCACTTCCACCGGCGCGGCCAAGGCCCTGGGTGAGGTTCTGCCGCAGCTCAAGGGCAAGCTTGACGGCTCGGCCATCCGGGTGCCCACGCCCAATGTCTCGGCGGTGGACCTGACCTTCGTGGCCAAGCGCGACGTGACCGTGGACGATGTGAACGAGGTGGTGGCCGCAGCCGCCCAAGGCCCGATGAAGGGCATTCTGGCCTATGATCCCGCGCCCAAGGTCTCGATCGATTTCAACCACACCGAGGAAAGCTCGATCTTTGCGCCCGACCAGACCAAGGTGATCGGCAAGCGGCTGGTGCGGGTGCTGGCATGGTATGACAACGAATGGGGGTTTTCGTGCCGCATGGCCGATGTGGCCGCCGCGATGGGGCGCCTGCTCTAGCCTTGCGCGATGCGGGCGGGCCGGGCATACCTGCACCCCATGATACTTGCAGGCGCGTGACATGACGAACCAGATTGCCATCGGCCTCGGGCTGGTGATCCTGGCCGCCATCGGCTGGGACCAATACGCCCATGACGGGGCCTACCTGCTGTTTCTGGCCAAGAAGGGTTTTGACCTGATCGAATGGATGGCCTTTTGGCGATGACGTGACGGCCCGCTGGCCAAGCGCCGCCCGCTGCCCTTATGCTGATCCGGTCTGGCAACGGGGGACGACACGATGATGGTGCTTTTGGGGCTGATACTGGCGCTGGTGGCGCTGACGGTCGCGGGTCTGGTCTGGGTCACCTACACGACCAAGCGCAAGGTCGAGGCCGCCGTGCCCCCACGCGGACACTTCACCGATATCTCCACCGGACGGCTGCACTACATCGACCGGGGCACCGGCCCCGTGGTGCTGATGGTCCACGGGCTGGGCGCACAGGCATGCAATTACGACTATGCGCTGATCGACCTGCTGGCCGATCGCTATCGCTGCATCGCCATCGACCGGCCCGGCATGGGCTGGTCAGACCGGCCCGACGATGCGCCGGCCAGCCCGCGCGCGCAGGCCGGATACGTGGCCGAGGTGATCGACAAGCTGGCGCTGGAAAAGCCGCTGGTGGTGGGCCACAGCCTGGGCGGCGCGATCGGCGTCTGCCTTGCGCTGGACAACCCCGAAAAGATCCGCGGCCTTGCCCTGCTGGCCCCGCTGACGCGCGGCGGCGACGCGCCCTCGCCCGCCTTTGCCAGCCTCGGGATCAAGTCCGACCTGCTGCGCCGGATCATCGCCTGGACGCTGGCGACCCCCATGGGGATGCGCAACACCGCGCAGGTTCTGGACATGGTGTTCGGCCCCGATCCGGTGCCGCCCGACTATGGCACCAAGGGCGGCGGGCTGCTGGGGCTGCGGCCAAAGACGTTCTTTACCACCAGCCGCGACTACATCGCCTCGCTGGCGGACATCAAGTTCATGCGCGCCGGATATGCCGAAATGCCGGTGCCCATGGCGCTGCTCTATGGCACGCAGGATCGCATCCTGTCGGTCGACACGCAGGCCCGCAGGCTGGTGGCCGATCACCCGCAGATCACATTGCAGGAAACACCGGGCGGGCACATGCTGCCGCTGACCCACCCACAGGTCTGCGCCGATTTCATCAGCCGCAGCGATCCCGGCCTCTAGCCAACCTCAGATCTTGTCGAGCTTGGCCAGCAGCCGCTGCTTGACCTGCGCGGGCACGAATTTCGTGATGTCGCCGTCCAGCCGGCAGATTTCCTTGACCAGCTTCGATGCGATCGCCTGATGGCGGGCGTCGGCCATCAGGAACACCGTCTCGACCGAGGAATCAAGCGCGCGGTTCATGCCCACCATCTGGAATTCATACTCGAAATCCGCCACCGCGCGCAGGCCGCGCACGATCACCCGCGCGCCCACGTCATGGGCGCAATGGATCAGCAGGTTCTCGAACGGATGGGCCACGATCTCGGTGCCGGTCTCTTCGCTCAGCTTGGCGCATTCGGCCTCGATCATCTCGACCCGTTCTTCCAGGCAGAACAACGGCCCCTTGTCGCGGTTGATCGCCACGCCGATCACCAGCCGGTCCACCATGGTCGTCGCGCGACGGATGATGTCGATATGCCCCAGGGTGATCGGATCGAACGTGCCCGGGTAAAGACCGATGCGCATGGCTGTCCCTCGCTTTGCAGCTTGTTGTTGAGCGCACGCAATTATATTGCGCCGCCGAATGCAACCCGATTTTGACCAATCGCGCGCAAACCGGGGCTCAGTGGCCCATGATCATGCCTTCCAGCGCGTTGCGCTCCATCGCCAGTTCTTCCAGCCGGGCCTTGACCACGTCGCCGATGGTCACGATGCCCACCAGCGCGCCGTTTTCCGTCACCGGCATGTGGCGGAACCGGCCATCGGTCATGCGCTGCAACACCTGGTCGGCGCTGTCATCGCGCCCGCAGCAGGTGGGGTTGGGGGTCATCATCTGATCCACGGTTTCGGTCAGGCAGTCCGCCCCGCGCAAGGCAAGGTTGCGCACGATGTCGCGTTCCGACAGGATTCCCGCCACCGCCTCACCGTCAGAGGACACGACCAGCCCGCCGATGCGACGATCGGCCAGAAGTTGCGCCGCCTCGGACACCAGCGTATCGGGTTTGATCGTGATCACCCCGGTACTGCCCTTCGAACTCAGGATCTGATGGACCAGCATGCGCGTTCCTCCCGTTTGCGTGGCTGTGGCACCCAGCGTTGCGCGGCGGCGACGGTCTGTCAAGCGCGGGGCGGACGCCGGGTCAGCTTTGCGCCTCAAGCCGGGCAACCTCGGCCCGCAGCCCGTCGCACAGCGCGGCGGCAAAACGGTTTAGCCGGTCAAGACGGCGGTCATCCGCATGGCGGATCAGGTAGAAACTGCGTGTCAGGCTGATCAGTTGCGGCAGCACCTTCTGGATGCCATGCCCGGACGGGATGGCGAAATCATGCACCACGCCGATGCCGCCCGCCTTGCGCAGCCAGTTGAACTGCACCGAGACCGAGTTCGACGCCATCGCCACCCGCTGCACACCGATTTCTGTCAGGTAATCCAGCTCCTTGTCGAAAATCATGTCAGGGATGTAGCCGATCACCCGATGGCGCTGCAGATCCTCCAGCCGCTGGATCGGCGGGTGGTTCTTCAGATAGGCGCGGGACGCGGCCAGATGCAGGCGGTAGTCGGTGATCTTCTGCACCAGCAGGCGGCCGGTGGCGGGCGGGCTGACGCCGATGGCCATATCCGCCTCGCGCCGCGACAGGTTGACGACACGCGGCAGCGCCACGATCTGCACCTCAAGCTCGGGGTTGGCGTCCATGATCTGCGTGCATACCTGCGGCAGCAGGTAATTGGCACAGCCATCGGGCGCGCCGATCCTGATCTGTCCCGACAATGTCCCCGGCTGGCCCTGCAATTCCTCCAGCGCGGCGGTCATCGCCTGCTCGGCGCGTTCGGCATGGATCAGCAGCCGCTGGCCCGCATCCGTCATGGCATAGCCCTGCGGGCTTTTGCCGAACAGCGCCGCGCCCAGCCGTTCCTCCAGCCGCGCGATGCGGCGGCCCACCGTGGCCGGATCGACGCGCAGCACCTTGCCCGCGCCCGACAGGCTTTCGCTGCGCGCCACGGCCAGGAAGATGCGCAGATTGTCCCATTGTATGTCACCGCGTATGTCACCGCCGCTCATGCGCCCTGCCCCCCTGCAAATTCGCAATGCCTTTTTGGAATCTTGCCTCTACCCAAGGGATTTTTGCAAGCCTATCCTGCACGCGACAGATCCAGAGGAGGACTCCATGCAGGAATTGACCCATTACATCGGCGGCGCGCATGTCAAAGGCACGTCAGGCCGGTTTGCCGATGTCTTCAACCCCGCCACCGGCGAAGTGCAGGCGAAATGCCCGCTCGCCAATGCGGACGAGATGGCGCATGCCGTTGACGTCGCCGCCAAGGCCCAGCCCGCCTGGGGCGCGGTGAACCCGCAGCGCCGCGCGCGGGTGATGATGGAATTCGTGCGCCTGCTGAACCGCGACATGGACAAGCTGGCCGAGGCGCTGAGCCGCGAACACGGCAAGACCATCCCCGACGCCAAGGGCGATGTGCAGCGCGGGCTGGAAGTTGTGGAATACTGCATCGGCGCGCCGCAACTGCTGAAAGGCGAGTTCACCGACAGCGCGGGCCCCGGCATCGACATGTATTCCATGCGCCAGCCGCTGGGCGTCACCGCCGGGATCACCCCGTTCAACTTTCCCGCCATGATCCCGATGTGGATGTTCGCCCCGGCCATTGCCTGCGGCAACGCCTTCATCCTCAAACCGTCCGAGCGTGACCCCTCGGTGCCGTTGATGCTGGCCGAACTGATGGAAGAGGCAGGCGCACCCAAGGGCATCCTGCAGGTCGTCAACGGCGACAAGGAAGCGGTGGATGCCATTCTGGATCATCCGGTGATTCAGTCCATCGGCTTTGTCGGCTCGACCCCGATTGCCGAATACATCTATGGCCGTGGCTGTTCGAACGGCAAGCGCGTGCAGTGCTTTGGCGGTGCCAAGAACCACATGATCATCATGCCCGATGCCGACATGGATCAGGCTGCCGATGCACTGGTCGGCGCCGGCTACGGTGCCGCAGGCGAACGCTGCATGGCGATTTCGGTGGCCGTACCCGTGGGCGATGAAACCGCCGACCGGCTGATCGAAAAGCTTGTCCCGCGCATCGAGGCGCTCAAGGTCGGGCCTTACACGGCGGGCAACGATGTCGATTACGGCCCCGTGGTGACGGCCGCGGCCAAGGAAAAAATCCTCGGGCTGGTGCAATCCGGCGTCGATCAGGGCGCGGAGCTAGTCGTCGATGGCCGCAACTTCAATCTGCAAGGCTACGAGGACGGCTTTTTCGTCGGCCCGCATCTGTTCGACCGCGTGACCCCCGACATGGACATCTACCAGCAGGAAATCTTTGGCCCCGTGCTGTCCTGCGTCCGTGCCGCCAGCTATGAAGAGGCGCTGACACTTGCCATGGATCACGAGATGGGCAACGGCACGGCGATCTTCACCCGCGACGGCGACGCCGCACGCGATTTCGCCAACCGCATCAACGTGGGCATGATCGGGGTCAACGTGCCGATCCCCGTGCCGCTGGCCTATCACACCTTCGGCGGCTGGAAGAAATCGGCCTTTGGTGACCTCAACCAGCACGGGCCGGATGCGTTCAAGTTCTACACCCGTACCAAGACCGTCACCGCCCGCTGGCCCAGCGGCATCAAGGAAGGTGGCGAGTTCAACTTCCGCGCGATGGACTGATGCGAATTTAAATGCTAGGTTGGACCAATGCAGGCGCATTGGCCCTGCCTTTTGTGTGTAGTCCTCGGGTGGCATAATCTGTGATCGAAGTCTTTCTGCGACCGGATCTGAAACTTGGACTGCTGCGGTTTTCCGGCAATGTCTCGGTTCCCGAAATCCGGGATGTCATCACGGCCACCATGATCAACACCGACGATCCGCCCTTCGGGTTCACGGCCATCGTCGACACCAGAGACACCATCAGCTACGAGGCCAGCTTTGCCTGCGTCCTGAGCCTTGCAGAGTTCCTGCGCGCGATCTTCGCGCCCGGGGGCTATCATCTGGACATTGTCATGCTGACCGACACGCATTGGAAATTCGGCATGGCGCATATGTTTGCCATGGCCGCCAGTTCGGTCGGCGGGATCGACGTGCGCCTGTTCCGCACCGAAGAGGCGATCATGGCGGTCTGCGGCGCGAAAGGTGATACATTTCAGGGTCTTTTCAGGCCCGAACAACTATACTACCGTTGTTCCTTGTGCGGCAACCCGGCAGCAAATGCCCCCGGCCAAGGCGGGCAAGCGTCCAGCCGCCGCTGAGGTTTGGGCACCGTTGAGGACGGTCATGACGATTGATATACGGGTGTTTCCCGAAAAGGGTCTGGTCTATGTGTGCTACTCGGGCGTGGCGCGTCTGGATGAAACCATGCAGGCCTTTTCCGGCTTCATGGCAGATCCGCGCGCAATCCACATCCACCGCCACCTGGTCGACATGCAGGACCTGCGCGGCGCGGCGTTCGACTTTCCCGCGCTGATGCGGATACAGGCCAAGAAGGCCGAGCATTTTCTGCGCGGCGATACCGACACGCTGATCGCCTACTACGCGCCCTCGCGCGACGCGCTGAAGCTGGCCACCATGGC
The DNA here is from genome assembly GCF_042677865.1 of Lacimonas salitolerans. Classification (NCBI taxonomy): domain Bacteria; kingdom Pseudomonadati; phylum Pseudomonadota; class Alphaproteobacteria; order Rhodobacterales; family Paracoccaceae; genus Lacimonas; species Lacimonas salitolerans. Next base: position 46,985 of record NZ_JBHUDD010000158.1, read on the forward strand.
ACAGCGCAGTTGGGAGGGGGCACCGGGGCTGGTGTCGCGCACGTTCGATGACGAGGCCGCGACCATGGCCTTTCTCGGGCTGCCTCTCAAAACGCTGTCCGACATGCGCAACCTGGTCAGGTAACCCGCTCCTCGACCGGACCGATCCGCATCGCCTCGGCTATCATCGCGGCCACGGGCCGTTGCAGGTTGGCATCGGCCCAATAGGCATTGTGCGACAACGGGTTCCACGCGGTCAGCGCGCCGCCCACGCTGATCCAGGTATCGCGCAGCTCGCCCGCGTCATGCAGCGCCTGATATCCCTTCCCCGAGTGCCGCAGCGGCATGCCCAGCGGATCGTCGCGGTCGTTATAGTTGCGCCACCACGGGGTCAGGTGCCGGTCAGGCGGGATCAGGTTGCCGGGGCGGCGGATCGCCTCGACATCCTCATGGGCATAGGCAAAGGTAAAGATCGGCACGTTGCAGCCAAAGGTGACAAGGCCCGCCATCGTCTCGAGCCGCTGAAAGGGCGTGGGCGCGGTGGCGTGCCCTTTCTGCATGTCCCAGATGTAATTCGACAGGATATGCCCGCCCAGCGAATGGGCCAGCACGATCAGCGGCGCGCGCGGCCCGGTCACGGTTTCCAGATGCGCCAGCGCGGCGGCCACCCGGCCATGGATGTCGCGATAGACATGGGCGCTTTCGCCTTTTTCCCAACGATACGCCGCCGCATCCGCCAGCCGGTGCATGACGAAATCGCGGGTCTGCATCCACCGCGCCTTGCCGGCCAGCGCGTCATCCATGTATTGCTGCTGGCGCGATTGCAGGACGTCGGCCCAGAAGATCTCGCGCCAGCCCACCAGCCGGTCGAACCGCTCCGCGCCCATCCGGGCACGCAGGCCACGGTACAGATCGGCGGAAAAACTGATGGCATTGGGGTCTTGCGGCTTGTCGCCCTGGCTGCCCATGCCATGGATGACGGCCACGGCAACGCGGTAGTCCTCGGTCATGTAACCACTCCTTGAAAATATGATCGTGCAATAGGCGCAGCAAACCATGCCACCCCGGTCTCGCGCAACCCTGCCTTGCAACACGGGGAGCTATTGTTTTTGCCGGTGAACCCTGCTGAACTGTCACAGGTGGCCAGAACGGAGGACGGCAGATGCCCATCGCGCAGCCCGATTTCACCATCGGCGTGGAAGAGGAATACCTGCTGGTCGACCGCGACAGCCTGGCCCTGTCGCCCGCCCCGCCTGAATTGATGGAGCGGTGTGCGTCCGCCCTCGAAGGGCAGTTCAGCCCCGAGTTTCTGGATTGCCAGGTCGAGATCGGCACCCGTGTCTGCACCAATATCGGCGCCGCGCGATCCGAATTGCAGCGCCTGCGCAGCACCGTGGCGCGCGTCGCCGCCGATTATAACCTGGCCCCCATCGCGGCCTCTTGCCACCCGTTTGCCGACTGGCGCCAGCAGCATCACACCGACAAGGACCGCTACAATACCCTGCGGCAGGATCTGGCGGGCGTGGTGCGGCGGGCGCTGATCTGCGGGATGCATGTGCATGTGGGCATCGACGCCCGCGATCAGCGCATCGACCTGATGAATCAGCTGGTCTATTTCCTGCCGCATCTTCTGGCGCTGTCGTGTTCGTCACCCTTCTGGCAGGGCGAGGATACCGGCCTGTCCTCCTACCGGCTGACCGTGTTCGACAACTTGCCGCGCACCGGCCTGCCACCACGTCTGGAAGGCTGGGGCAGTTTCGAACGCTCGGTCAGCGCGCTGACCGAACTGGATGTGATCGAGGATTCCAGCAAGATCTGGTGGGATCTGCGCCCCTCGTCCCGCTTTCCCACGATCGAGGCGCGGATCTGTGACGTCTCGCCCCGGCTGGAAACCACGCTGACGCTGGCCGCGCTGATCCAGTCGCTGACCCGGATGCTGTGGCGGCTCAGCCTGTCGAACCAGCGATGGCGGATCTATGACACCTTTCTGGTCAATGAAAACCGCTGGCGCGCGCAGCGCTATGGCATGACCGAAGGGCTGATCGATTTCGGCGCGCGTGAAATCGTGCCCTATGACGTGTTGTCGCAGGAATTGATCGCGCTGGTGGCCGAGGATGCACAGGCGCTGGATTGCTGGGCCGAGGTCGAGAACATGCGCGCAATCGTGGCCGCGGGCAACTCCGCCAGCCAGCAGCGCGCCACCTATGCCGCCGCACGCGAACTGGGCCGCGATCACGACGGGGCCATGCGTGCCGTCGTGGCCCATCTGATAGACGAGTTCCACGCCGACTTGTAACCGCTTTGACGCCCTGTAAAACTGCTGTAAGGATTGCGAATTAAACAGCCGTTCAATTCGACGGCTGCCGGGAGGACACAGATGGATTACGCGCTGAGCGAGGAACAATCGGCCATTTTCGACATGGCCCACGGGTTCGGGCAGGATCATATCGCGCCCCACGCGCAGGACTGGGAAAAGCTGGGCACGATTCCCAAGGAGCTGTGGCCCAAGGTGGCCGAGCTGGGCCTTGGCGGCATCTATGTTTCGGACGCGTGGGGCGGATCGGGCCTGTCGCGGCTGGATGCCACCCTGGTGTTCGAGGCGCTGGCAATGGCCTGCCCCTCGGTGGGGTCGTTCCTGTCGATCCACAACATGTGCGGCGGCATGATCGACAAGTTCGGCAGCCCCGAGACCAAGGAAAAATGGCTGCCCGACCTGTGCAGCATGAAAAAGGTGTTCAGCTATTGCCTGACCGAACCGGGCAGCGGATCGGACGCATCCGCCCTGCGCACCCGCGCGGACAAGACCAACGAAGGCTACAAACTGAACGGCACCAAGGCGTTCATCTCGGGCGGCGGCTATTCCGATGCCTATATCACCATGGTGCGCACCGGCGCGGATGGCCCCAAGGGGATTTCCGCCGTGGTGGTCGAAAGCGGATCAGACGGGCTGTCCTATGGCGGGCTCGAGGACAAGATGGGCTGGCGCAGCCAACCGACTGCGCAGGTGCAGTTCGATGATTGCATGGTCCCGCTCGACAACCTGATCGGCGACGAGGGGCGCGGCTTTGCCTATGCCATGGCGGGCCTTGATGGCGGGCGTCTGAACATCGCCGCCAGCGCGCTGGGGGCCGCCCAACAGGCGCTCAACCTCACGCTGGCCTACATGGGCGAACGCAAGGCCTTTGGCCAGACCATCGACCAGTTCCAGGCGCTGCAATTCCGTCTGGCCGAGATGGAGGTCAAGCTGCAATCCGCCCGCACCTTCCTGCGTCAGGCCGCATGGAAGCTGGACAACGGCGCGCCCGACGCCACCAAGTTCTGCGCCATGGCGAAACTGCTTGTCACAGACAACGCCTTTGACGTGGCCAACCAGTGTCTGCAACTGCACGGCGGCTACGGCTATCTGGCCGACTACGGGGTCGAAAAGATCGTCCGTGACCTGCGCGTGCACCAGATCCTGGAAGGCACCAACGAAATCATGCGCCTGATCATCAGCCGCCAGATGCTGGCGGACAGGGGGTGATCGCCCGCCGACCGGGGGAAAAATGACCGATATCGACATCCGAATCCAGGGCCGCGCCGGCCGGATCACCCTGAACCGGCCGCAAGCGCTGAATGCGCTGACCTATGACATGGCCATGGCGATCCACGCCGCGCTGGACGACTGGCGCGCGGACGATGCCGTGCACCTGCTGGTGATCGACGCGGCGGGCGACAAGGCGTTCTGCGCGGGCGGCGACATCGCCGACCTGTACCGCACCGGCACGGCGGGCGATTACGACTTCGGCCGCCAGTTCTGGGCCGATGAATACCGCATGAACGCCGCGCTGTTCGAATTCCCGAAACCCGTGATCAGCCTGATGCAGGGATTTACCATGGGCGGCGGCGTCGGCGTGGGCTGTCACGGCAGCCACCGCATAGTGGGCGACAGCAGCAAGATCGCCATGCCCGAATGCGGCATCGGCCTTGTGCCCGACGTGGGCGGCTCGCTGATCCTGGCGCGCGCGCCGGGGCGGCTGGGCGAATACCTTGGGACGACGGCGGCGCGCATGGGCGCGTGCGACGCGATCCTTGCGGGCTTTGCCGATTACTACCTGCCCGAAGGCGACTGGCCCGATCTGATCGCCCGGCTTTGCGACACCGGCGATGCGGCACAGGTCGGGGCAGCCGCCCGGACCCCGCCCGACAGCCCGCTTGCCGCGCACCTGCCGCTGATCAACGACCATTTTGCGGGTGACACGCTGACCGATATCCTGACCGCGCTGCGCGCCGAGGACAGCGAATTCACCGCCGCCGCCCTGAAATCCATGTCACGCAACGCGCCCCTGTCGATGGCCTGCGCGGTCGAGATGGTCCACCGCCTGCGCGACACCGGCGGCATCCGCGACGCGCTGGATCTGGAATACCGCTTTACCTACCGCGCGATGGAACACGCCGATTTCCTTGAAGGTATCCGCGCCGCGATCATCGACAAGGATCGCAAGCCGCAGTGGCGGCACGCGCTCGACAGCGATCTGGCCCCCGATGTGACACGGATGCTGGAACCGCTGTTCGAACACGCCCTGATTTTCGACAAAGGAGACACCCAATGAAGATCGCATTCATCGGCCTTGGCAACATGGGCGCGCCCATGGCGGCCAATCTTGTCGCCGCCGGGCATGATGTCACCGGCTTTGACGTCGCGGGCGTCACCGTCGATGGCGTGGCGCAGGCCGGCAGCGGCCCCGAGGCCGCAAGCGGGGCCGAGGTCGTCATCACCATGCTGCCCAACGGCGCAATCCTGCGCCGCGTCGCGGATGAGCTGATCCCGGCCATGGCCCCCGGTGCCACGCTGGTAGATTGCTCGACCGTCGATGTCGACAGCGCCCGCGCCGTGGCCGATCAGGCGCAAGCGGCGGGTCTTGGCTTTGTCGATGCCCCCGTTTCGGGCGGCGTGGGCGGGGCCACGGCGGGCACGCTGACCTTCATGTGCGGCGGCAGCGCCGATGCCTTTGCCACCGCCCAACCGCTGTTCGACATCATGGGTCAGAAGGCCGTGCATTGCGGCGAGGCCGGCGCCGGTCAAGCCGCCAAGATCTGCAACAACATGATCCTCGGCGTCACCATGATCGCCACCTGCGAGGCGTTCGCGCTGGCCGACAAGCTGGGGCTGGACCGACAAAAGATGTTCGACGTGGTCAGCACCTCCTCGGGCTACAGCTGGACGATGAACGCCTATTGCCCTGCCCCCGGCGTCGGCCCGAAATCACCGGCGGACAACGATTACAAACCCGGCTTCGCCGCCGAGCTGATGCTCAAGGATCTGGGCCTGTCCCAGCAGGCCGCCGAAGCCGTCGATGCCGACACGCCCATGGGGGCTGCGGCACTGGCGCTCTACCGGCGGTTCGTCGAGGACGAGGATGGCAAGGGCCGCGATTTCAGCGCGATGCTGCCCCGGTTCGAAACCCGCAGCCGCGGCTGATCGCTGCGACAAATGCGCTTTTGGCCGGTGACCGGCAACCACGGGCCAGAGAATACCAGACAAAGCCATCTTCAAGTGTTAGAATATGTCAAAAGCCAACACTGACAAAGGACATGTCATGACCAAGAACATCGGCAATTTCGAACGCATCCTGCGCATCGTCGTGGGCCTGGCCCTGATCGCGATGTTTTTCCTGAACGACAGCGCCTATAGCTGGTTGTACCTGCTGGGGATCATCCCGCTGGCCACCGGCGTGATCGGCTGGTGCCCGCCCTACCAGTGGCTGGGCATCAACACCTGCAAGACCAAGTAAGACCTGGGCGTTGCGCCCGCCGTGAGTCGGGGCGCAGTCAGGGATGGCCTCAGAAAAGGTGGGACCACCGCGCATTGCGCGGCTTGTCCTTGATTGCGGGGCGACACACATAACACTCGATCAGGCGCGTTCAGGGCAAACCTGCCCCTGAACCGCCTCCCGGCAGAGTACCCCAAACCGCTCGGTCCAGCGCAGCGCCGGTTTGGCACGTCGCCTCTAAGCCATCTGAATAAGGGCGCGCGGAAGCGCACAACTGGGTCGCGCCTGGCACCGGGGCGCGATACGGATGATCTGTGCATGACATGTGCATGCCCTGTGCACCGCCGGAATCGCGGGCCTATTCTGCCGCCACCTTGCGTGGTTTCAGCATGGGTTTCAGGTAAAGCCCTGTGTGGCTGCGCGGCTCTTCGGCCACCTGCTCGGGCGTTCCGACAGCCACGATTTCGCCGCCACCATCCCCGCCTTCGGGGCCGATATCGATCAGCCAGTCGGCGGTCTTGATCACGTCCAGATTGTGCTCGATCACCACCACCGTATTGCCTGCCTCGACCAATTCATGCAGCACTTCCAACAGCTTGCGCACGTCCTCGAAATGCAGCCCCGTGGTTGGCTCGTCCAGGATATACAGCGTGCGCCCGGTGGATCGCTTGGCCAGTTCCTTTGACAGCTTCACGCGCTGCGCCTCGCCGCCCGACAGGGTGGTGGCCTGCTGACCCACCTTGATATAGCCAAGCCCCACGCGCATCAGCGCATCCATCTTTTCGCGAATGCTGGGCACGGCCTTGAAAAACGTCTGCGCCTCTTCAACCGTCATATCAAGAACGTCCGCTATACTCATGCCCTTGAAGCGAATTTCCAAAGTTTCACGGTTATAGCGCGCACCCTTGCAGGTCTCGCATTCGACATAGACATCGGGCAGGAAATGCATCTCGATCTTGATCAGACCGTCGCCCTGACACGCCTCGCAGCGCCCGCCCTTGACGTTGAAACTGAACCGTCCGGGCTTGTAGCCACGCGCCTTGGCCTCGGGCAGACCGGCGAACCAGTCGCGGATCGGTGTGAAGGCCCCAGTGTAAGTCGCTGGATTCGAACGCGGAGTCCGTCCGATGGGTCGCTGGTCGATGTCTATCACCTTGTCCAGATGCTCCAGCCCCTTGATGGTTTCGCAGGGTGCAGGCGTCTGGCGTGCCCCGTTCAGGCGCATGCTGGCGGTCTTGAACAGCGTCTCGATGGTCAGGGTGGATTTGCCACCACCCGAAACCCCCGTCACACAGACGAACTTTCCCAGCGGAAACTCGGCCGTCACATTGCGCAGGTTGTTGCCCGTTGCCTTGACCACGGTCAGCTTTTTCTTGTTTCCTTTCCGACGCTTGTCAGGCACAGCTATGGCGCGCGCGCCTGACAGGTACTGCCCCGTCAGGCTGGCGGGATCGGCGGCCACCTGATCCGGTGTGCCCTGGCTGACCACCTGCCCGCCATGCACCCCGGCGCCGGGGCCGATGTCGAACACGTAATCCGCCTCGCGGATCGCTTCTTCGTCATGCTCGACCACCAGAACCGTGTTGCCCTGATCGCGCAGGTTCTTCAGCGTGTCCAGCAGCCGCGAATTGTCGCGCTGGTGCAGCCCGATGCTGGGCTCGTCCAGCACATACAGAACGCCGGTCAGGCCGCTGCCGATCTGGCTGGCCAGCCGGATACGCTGGCTTTCACCCCCCGACAGGGTGCCCGCATTCCGGCTAAGTGTCAGATATTCAAGGCCAACATTGTTCAGAAAGCCCACACGCTCGCGGATTTCCTTCAGGATCGCGCGGGCGATCTCGTTCTTTTGCTTGCCCAGGCTCTCGGGGACGGTGGCACACCAGTCATAGGCTTCGCGGATGCTCATCTGCACCACCTGCCCCACATGCAGGCCCGCGATGCGCACCGCCAAAGCCTCGGGGCGCAGGCGATAGCCGCCGCAGGCCCCACAGGGGCGGTTGTTCTGGTAGCGTTCGAATTCCTCGCGCACCCAGCTGCTGTCGGTCTCGCGATAGCGGCGCTGCATGTTGGGTATCACGCCTTCGAACACGCGCGATACCTGATAGACCCGCCCGCCCTCGTCGTAGCGGAACTTGATTTCCTCTTCGCCCGACCCGAACAGGAAAACCTGCTGCACATGCTCGGAAAGATCTTTCCAGCGGGCGTTCTTGTCGAACTCGTAATGCTTGGCGATCGCTTCGATCGTTTGCAGGAAATAGGGGCTTTTACCCTTGCGCCACGGGGCCAGCGCGCCATCGCTGATCTTCAGCGTGGCATCGGGCACCACCAGCCGTTCGTCGAAAAACAGCTCCATCCCCAGACCGTCGCATTCGGGGCAGGCCCCGAAGGGCGCGTTGAAGGAAAACAGCCGAGGCTCGATTTCGGGAATGGTGAAGCCACTGACAGGGCAGGCAAAATTCTCGCTGAAGGTCAGGCGCTCGGGCTCGGGCGCGTCCTCGGCCCCTTCAGCCGCGCGCGGCACGGTCTCCAGAATTGCAATGCCATCCGCCAGGTCCAGCGCGGTGCGGAAACTGTCGGCCATACGGGTTTCCAGCCCTGATTTCACCACCAGACGGTCCACCACGACATCGATGTCGTGGCGGAATTTCTTGTCCAGCGTGGGCGGTTCATCCAACTCGTAGAACTGGCCATCGACCTTGACCCGCTGAAAGCCGGATTTACGCAACTCCAGAAATTCCTTGCGATACTCGCCCTTGCGGTCACGCACGATGGGGGCCAACAGATAGGCGCGCGTGCCTTCCTCCAAGGCCATGACGCGGTCGACCATGTCCTGCACCTGCTGCGCCTCGATCGGCAGGCCGGTGGCGGGGGAATAGGGCGTGCCGACACGGGCGAACAACAGCCGCAGATAGTCGTAGATCTCGGTCACCGTGCCGACGGTCGAGCGGGGGTTCTTGCTGGTGGTCTTTTGCTCGATCGAGATCGCGGGCGACAGGCCGCTGATATGATCGACGTCAGGTTTCTCCATCATATCAAGGAATTGCCGGGCATAGGCCGACAGGCTTTCGACATAGCGCCGCTGCCCTTCGGCATAGATCGTGTCAAAGGCCAGACTGGATTTGCCCGACCCTGACAGGCCGGTGATCACCACCAGTTGATCGCGCGGAATGTCCACGTCGATGTTTTTCAGGTTGTGTTCACGCGCGCCGCGCACTTCGATTTTCTTCAGATCGGCCATGACCACCCCCGTTAAGCAACTCTTAACACATAGGCGCGCGTGGCTGAGTCTCCAATCGAAAAGTCAGAACATAGGCGGAACATTTCTGCGACCCGCCATTCGTCAGGCATGGCAGGCGCGCAGATGGGCCAATGCCTTAGAAATGCACCGCGCGGTCCCAGGCATCCAGCACGGATTCATGCATCATTTCCGACAGCGTCGGATGCGGGAATACGGCATGCATCAGGTCTTCTTCGGTGGTCTCCAACTGGCGGCCCACAACATAACCTTGGATCAGTTCGGTCACCTCGGCTCCGATCATGTGCGCGCCCAGCAGCTCGCCGGTTTTCGCGTCGAACACGGTTTTGACCATGCCCTCGGATTCACCGAGGGCAATGGCCTTGCCGTTGCCGATAAAGGGAAAGCGACCGACCTTGATGTCATGCCCGGCCTCTTTCGCCTGCGCCTCGGTCATCCCGACCGAGGCAACCTGCGGATGGCTGTAGGTGCAGCCCGGGATACTGTCGGGCTTGACCGGATGCACGTCTTTGCCCGCGATCATCTCGGCCACCATCACGCCCTCGTGGCTGGCCTTGTGCGCAAGCCAGGGCGCGCCTGCGATGTCACCGATGGCATAGATGCCTTCGACCCCGGTGCGGCAGTGCTCGTCCGTCACCACATGGGTGCGGTCGATCTTGATGCCCAGATCCTCAAGCCCCAGGCCTTCGGTATTGCCGACGATGCCGACGGCGGAAATCACGGTGTCAAACTCCAGCTTCTCGACCTTGCCGCCCTGTTCGATATGGGCGGTGACCTTGTCCTTGGCGCGGTCCAGCTGCTTGACCGTTGCCTTTGCGCGGATCGTCATGCCCTGCTTTTCAAACTGTTTTTGCGCAAAGGCGCTGATCTCGGCATCCTCGACCGGAAGGATGCGGTCCATCACCTCGACCACGGTGGTTTCGGCCCCCAAGGTGTTGAAAAAGCTGGCGAACTCGATGCCGATAGCGCCCGACCCGATGACCAGCAGCTTTTTCGGCATATGTCCGGGTTCCAACGCATGCCGGTAGGACCAGACCCGGTCGCCGTCGGCCTGAAGCCCCGGCAGGTTGCGCGCCCGCGCGCCCGTCGCGATGATTATATGCGGGGCTTTCAGATCCTCGGTGCCCTTGTCGGTCTTGACGCTGACCTTGCCCTTGGCGGGGATGGTCGCGTCCCCCATGATCACGGTGATCTTGTTCTTTTTCAGCAGGTGGCCCACCCCGCCCGAAAGCTGCCTGGCCACCCCGCGCGAGCGTTTCACCACCGCATCCAGATCATATCCGATGCCATCGGCCTTCAGGCCGAATTCCGCTGCGCGGTGCATCAGGTGAAACACCTCGGCGCTGCGCAGCATGGCCTTGGTCGGGATGCAGCCCCAGTTCAGACAGATACCGCCCAGGTTCTCGCGTTCGACCACGGCCACCTTGAGGCCCAGTTGCGCGGCACGGATCGCGGCCACATACCCGCCGGGGCCGGCCCCGATCACGACGATATCGAACGATTTGTCAGCCATGGGCCCCTCCGATTCCAGAATTAGTTGAGCATTAAACTATTTTGGATGATCTGACAACGCAGTTGGACACGCGCAAAGGCCCGCCCCGCATCAACGCGGCGAGCCTGAGACGACAGCTTCAAGCACTTCCAACCTTGGCCTAGGCCATCTCTTCCATCTGACGCAGGGTGTGGCCGTAGCCACCGGCCGCCAGATAGGCCTTTTCAGGCGGGGTCGTGGGCCGCGACAGGGCCTCACTGCGATAGGGGAAGCGCCCGAACTGGCGGATCACCTCGCGATGGGCGCGGGCGTGAAACAGGTTTGACTCGCCGGTTTCGGGCATCCGTTCCTTCATCAGCCGCACGCAGCGTTCCTGGTCACACAGGTTCTCGGAATGCATCAGCGGCAGGTAGAAGAACTGCCGCGCGGGTTCGTCGATGCGCATGTCCCACTTGCGGTCCACAGCCATTTTCGACGCAGCCAGCGCCACGCCGTCGGTGGCAAAGCTGCGCGGGTCATTGCGGAACATGTTGCGTGGAAACTGATCCAGCAGGATGATATAGGCCAGCGAACCGCTGGAATGGGTCAGCCACAGCGCATAGGCACCATCGGCGGCATTTTCCCAGGCAGACTGGAACCTGTCCTTGATCTTGCGATCCAGCTCTTCACCGCCGGAATACCAGCCGTCGGGGCCAACCTCGTCCAGCCAGAATTCCAGTACAGTGTCCACAGTAACCATCAGAGCCTCCGCCGCCTCCATGTGCCATCCTCGTTACCGAAGTGTTACACAGGGCAAGCAAGAAATTAACAGTAAAAAAATACTTCAATCACGACACCATGTTACTGGTTTGGGCTGTTTTCCGCCTCTTCCGCGCGTTCTGCGCTGACTTCCTGCGCGGCTTCGACCGCGACGATCGAGGACGAGAAGGCAACCGGCATGTAGGCGCCGGTTTCACTGACTGCGGGTGCCGCGCGTTTCGTCATGCGATATGCGGCATACAGGGTCAGCGCCAACAGCAGCGCCGCGATGATGGTGAAATAGCCATAAGGGCCCATCACGCTCATCAGCCAACCTGTGACAACCGGGCCTGCAATCGCCCCCAAGCCGTTGACAAAGATCAGCCCGCCCGAGGCGGCTGCCATATCCTCGACCTGCAGGAAATCGTTGGTATAGGCCAGCAGCAGCGAGTACAGCGGGTTGGACATGCCGCCGATCAGAAAGGCCCCGATCAACAGCACGGTAAAGTTTGTGCCACCGAAAAACGCCAGCAGCGCGCCGGCCCCACCGATGGCGGACGCGGCACAGATCAGCACACGGCGATCCATCCGGTCCGACAGCCAGCCCAGAGGATACTGCACAATCGTGGCCCCGATATAGAAGGTCGCCACGAAGATCGAGATCTGCGCCACGCTCAGCCCTGCTTCGGCCCCGAAGACGGCGGCCATGCCGAACTGCGCGGAAAACACACTGCCCAGCAGCAGCATCCCCATGAAACCCAGAGGCGAGATTCGAAACAGCTGTTTCAGGGTCATCGGCTTGGTCGATTCAAACGCCGGCGTGGGCGAGATCGACAGCAGAATCGGCGCGAACGAGATGGACACCAGCACCGACGGAATGATGAACAGCAAGAAGCCGCTGGCATCGGGGATGTTCAGCATGCCCTGCGCGGCCACGATGCCGATCATCTGCACCATCATGTACAGCGAAAGCGCCTGCCCGCGCTGGTCATTGGCGACGGAATTGTTCAGCCAGCTTTCGGCGGTGACATAGACGCCCGAGAAACAGAACCCGATCACGATACGGCCTGCGATCCACATATAGGGATTCTGAAACGCGGGATAGAGGATGAACACCGCCGAAATCAGGCTGGCCAGCGCCGCAAAGACGCGCACATGCCCGACCCGCCGGATCAGTTCGGGTGTCATGCGTGACCCGCCCAGAAAGCCCACGAAATAGGCCGACATGACCAGTGACAGCTCGAACGTGCTGAACCCTGCGCCCTGCCCGCGCACACCCAGCAGCGAGCCCTGCAGGCCGTTGCCCAGCATAAGCAGGCCCATGCCCAGAAGCAGCGGCCATGTATTGCGCAGAACCTTGAACATGACACACTCCTATGCCGCCGAGCGCAGGTGTACCCGCTTTGGCCGCTTGCGGACAGGCCCGTTTGCGACTCGTTTGACCTCGAGGATGGCCTGTCACACCTGACCTGTGCGTTCAACCCTGACGCGGCGCAGGGATCAGAAGCGACGCATCGCCATAGCTGAAGAACCGATAATCAGACTGCACCGCGTGGTCATAGATGCGGCGGATAGGCTCCTGCCCCATCAGCGCCGAGACCAGCATCATCAGGGTGGATTTCGGCAGATGGAAATTGGTCATCAGCGCATCGGTGACCCGGAACGCAAAACCGGGATAGATGAAGATGTCGGTATCCCCGGCCCATGCGTGGATCTGCCCGGTGTCGCGCGCGGCGGTTTCGATCAGCCGCAGCGCCGTCGTGCCTACCGGGATCACCCGGCCCCCTGCCGCCTTGGTCGCGGCGATCTCGGCGGCGGCCTGCGTGCTGACCTCGCCCCATTCGGCGTGCATCCTGTGGCTGCTCACATCCTCGACCTTGACCGGCAGAAAGGTGCCCGCGCCCACATGCAGGGTGACATGGGTGAACTGCACACCGCGCGCAGCCAGCGCCGCCAGCAGGGCATCGTCGAAATGCAGCGATGCGGTGGGGGCCGCCACGGCCCCGGATCGCGCGGCCCAGACGGTCTGGTAATCGTGCTTGTCCTGATCGTCTGCCGGGCGCTTGGCGGCAATGTAGGGCGGCAGCGGCATCGCGCCTGCCTGCGCCAGCGCGGCATCGAAATCATCCGCCGTCAGGTTGAACCGCACGGTGGCCTGCCCGTCCTCGCGCGCCACCAGCACCGCGGACAGATCGTCGGAAAACACGATCTCTTCGCCCGTGGCCACCTTGCGCAGGGGTTTGAGCAGCGCCGCCCATGTGCCATCCGCGCGCGGCTCCAGCAGCGTGACCTCGATCCTGGCGGTCACCCGGCCCTGCGCGCTGTCGCGGTGGCGTTGTCCGGTCAGCCGGGCGGGGATCACGCGGGTGTCGTTCAGCACCAGCCGGTCACCGGGGCGCAGGATATCGGGCAGATCAAACACGTGCCGGTCGTCAATCGCATCGCCCTGCGCCAGCAGCAGCCTGGCCGACGAACGCGGCCGCGCGGGCCGGGTGGCGATCAGCCGCTCGGGCAGGTCGAAATCGAAATCGCTCAGTTTCATGTCTACTGTGTCACCTGTGGCGGGGGGCGGCGGAAAATCTCGCGGAACATGCCGGGGGTAAAGATCGACAGCGGGTTGACCTGCACGCGCGGCGCATCCGCCGAGCCACTAATGGTGTAGCTGAAGCCAAGCAACCCCTCGCCCTTGCGCGTCAGGACCGAGCCGATGCTGTTGACCATGTAGATCGGCGAGAACACCCCCTGCATATCCATCAGGTCATTTGCCATGTCGTAGGTGCCATCCATCGAAATGCCCAAGGATGCGCCTGTGGCAGAGGCGCTTTTGACGATCACCCGGTCGGGGGTCAGGCGGAAATCGGCATCAACCTCGGAAAAGGCAATGCCCTGCCCGTCCAGCTGTTCCAGCAGGCCGATCACGCTCACCGCGCTCAGCAGTTCGGCCAGGGCCGGCGCGTCCTGCATGCGCACCTGCCGCACGGTCAGCAACCCGTCATACTCGCCCGCGCGGGCAGCGGGCAGCAGGGTCAGATCCAGATCGCCCTGCCGCGCCTGCCGGAACAACCCCGCCGCAGACAGTACCGCGCCCGCATCCTGCGACAGGATGCGAAAGGCGCTGCGCCCGTCGCGCGGCACGATGCGCCCGGTGATCGGGGCAAGCCCGTTGACCCGCGCGGCAAAACTGCCATCGAACCCGCGGGCGGTGGTAAAATCGCCGCGAAACCCGGTCAGGGCGATCCCGTCCGAGATCTGCAGCCGTTCCAGCGCCAGCGTGACCGGCCCGCCGCCCGACGATCCGCCGCCACCGCCCGCGCCGATCGTGGTGCGGCGCAGATCGACGGTGCCGCTTGACACGGTGATGGCCGGGGCCGCCCCGGCCCCCCGCCCGGTCAGCAGCACCGGCGCATCCAGCCAACCGCCGGCCCGCACCCGGCCGAACCGCGCCTCGGCCAGTTGGCCATCGGCGCGCAGCGTGATGCTGCCCTGCGCCGAGAGGCCCGGGGCCTCAAGGCTCAGCCGGTCGATGACGGGCGGGCTGCCAAGCTGCCCCGATACCTCGAACGTGCCACTGCCGGCCTGCGGCAGGGACCAGCCCAGCGGCGGCAAGGACAGGCCCAGCCCCTGCAGGGACGAGCGCAGGGCGAACTGCGGGGCCTGCTCCGGTGGCAGGTCAAGCTCGATCGTGGCCGGGGCGCGCCCGGACAGGCTGCCGGGCGGTAGGGTGATGTCGAATTCATCGGCAAAGCCCTGCGACAGCTCGACCGTACCCGATACCCGGCTGCCGGAGGCATCCTTGCCCAATCCTGTCTCCCATACGGCATCGAACGGCACCTGCCCAAGCATCCCCGCGCCGGAAATACGCAACCGTTCGGTGGTCGCATCCACCGACAGTTGCGGCGCGCTCAGCACGCGGCCCGGAATGATCTGCGCGCTGCGCAAGTCGCGCAGGCTGGCCTGCACCGACAGGCCGATTTCATCCGTCTGCAAGCCCCGTTTCAGGATCAGGTCGATCGTTCCCTCGGCCTCGGCCTGCCCCGTCGCAAGGGTGACGGGCTGGCCCGCCTTGGTCAGGAAACCGAAGGGCGCAAGATCCAGCAGGGACAGCGCGGCGGTGATGCTGGACCGGCTGCGCAGGCGCACCCGTGCCGGCGTTTCCCGGATCCGCACATCGGGGATCACCACGTTGGTGCCGCCCACATCAACCTCGCCGCCCTGCGGCGCGACGATCTTGCCTGCGTGGCTGCTGACGACAAAGCGGGCATTGCGCAGGCTGGCCTGCCCGGCGGCTTTGGTGATGTGGGGAAACCCCTTCAGAAACCCGATCTCGGCATCCTGAAACCCGGCGGCCAGATACAGGTCGGGATCGCTGTCGGGCGCGCTGCGATAGGCCAGTTCGATATCGCGCAGCGCGGCGGCATGGATGTTGTCGGCGATCCACTCCCGGGTGCGGGGCAAGGCCCGTACGGGCCACAGGTCAAGCACGCGGGCCCGCGCGACCGCGTCCATCGCGCCCCGCAGACCCAGCGCCCAGCCCTCGGGTGTGGCCTGCAGACGCCCGGCCAGTTGCAGCGCCTGCCCGCGGTCGCG
Source organism: Lacimonas salitolerans (assembly GCF_042677865.1). Classification (NCBI taxonomy): domain Bacteria; kingdom Pseudomonadati; phylum Pseudomonadota; class Alphaproteobacteria; order Rhodobacterales; family Paracoccaceae; genus Lacimonas; species Lacimonas salitolerans. The sequence continues at coordinate 62,790 of NZ_JBHUDD010000158.1, forward strand.
CACCGTCAGCCGCCCGACCTGCAGATCAAACGGGTCCAGCCGCAACCGCACATCCGCATCGGCCCCTTCCAGCACGACCGGATCTTCGTAAAGACCGTCGGGATTGGCGCGAATGTCGGACAATGAAAACTGGCCGATGAATTCGGTCGGCCAACCAAGATCGAGCCCTTGCATCACCGCCACACCCTCGGCCCGCAGGCTGGCCGAGGGGCTGAGCACGCTCAGGTCATCAAAGGTCAGCGTTTGCGCCTGCGGCTCATAGGTCATGTAGGCGCGCAGGCTGTCAAACGGGATGGGTGTGGTCTTATCGGTGGGCTGCAAGACACCCGACCCCACCTGCAAGGCGGCGCTCAGCGGCCCGAGTTGTCCCGTCTCGTCCACAGCCACGCGCATCGCGCCCGAGATCGGCGCGCGCAGCACGTTCAGCCAGGCCAACGCGGGCGAGTGCACCGCGATGTCCTGCGCCGCCATGTCGGCGATGTTCACCCCGAATTGCGCGGCCACCTGCCCGACGACGCTGTCATAGTTCATTTCCAGCGTGGTGACGGTGTCACCGCCGCCCAGCAGGGCAAGATCGGCGCTCAACCCCAGATCGTCGCCCGACCGCACCAGCCGCAAGCGCCCGCCATCCACGGTCCAGCCACGGCTCAGGCGCATATCCTCGTACCGCAGGGTCAGCGCCTCGGCCTCGACCAATTGCAGGGCGCTGAATTCGGGGCGTTGCAGCAGGTCATCCAGCCGCTGGGTCAACTGCACCAGCGTGGCACCCTGCCCCGCCAACAGCAGCCCCTGGCCGAAGTCGATGTTGAAACTGCCATCGCGCAACCGGCGCAGACGCAGGCCCGCCCCCGCCAGTCGCACGCTGTCGGGCTGAAGCTTGCCGCGCATCAGGGCGGCCATGGACAGGCCCGCCTCGACCCGCGACAGGCTGATCAGCGGTCGCCCGTCAGGCCGGGCCACATCGACATCCCGCAGCAGCAGGCGGGGCTGCCAGCCCTGTTCGACCCGCACCACGATCTCTCCCACGCGCAGCCCCAGTCCGGCGGAATTGCGGTTCAGCCGCGCCTCGACCTCTTGTCCGGCCCAGTCGGGCACAACGATATCGCGCCCCACGGCATAGCCCAGCCCGGCCAGCGCCAGCCCGAAAACCACGCAGACGACACCCAGCGACCACACCAGCCGACCCAGCCAGCGATGCCTTGGCCGGGGCTTTGCCTGCGCGTGCTGTTGCGGGGGTGTCTGTGTCACGTGCTTTCTGCCTTGCCGCCTTTATTCTTGCCTGCCACACCCTAATATGGAACTGACGACGTTCACACGAGGGGAGAAATGGCCGATGGTCGCCGAGAACGATACCGCACCCGACTTTACCCTGCCGCGCGATGGCGGTGACAGCGTGACGCTGTCGGCCCTGCGCCCCGCGCCGGTGGTCCTGTTCTTCTATCCACGCGACGACACCTCGGGCTGCACCAAGGAGAACATCGCCTTTTCCAGCCTCTATCAGCAGTTTCTGGACGCCGGCGTGCAGGTTTTCGGCCTGTCCAAGGACAGCGTTGCCAGCCACGAGAAATTCATGGCCAAGAAGGATCTGACCGTGCCCCTGCTGTCGGACGAGCACGGCACCACATGCGAGGACTACGGTGTGTGGAAGGAAAAGAAGATGTATGGCAAGACCTTCATGGGGATCGAGCGCAGCACCTTCCTGATCGACGGTGACGGCAAGGTTGCCCGGGTCTGGCCCAAGGTCAAGGTCGACGGCCATGCCGAAGAGGTGCTTGAGGCGGCAAAGGCGCTGTGACCAAAACTCTGACGCAGATGGCGGTCGAGGTTCTGAGCACCGCCGATGGCCGCAAGAAAACCGCGCTGTCGCATGCCCATGCGGCGACGTGGTTTGCTGCGCGGCAGGCGGGCACGCCGATCCCGGTGGGCACCGCCAGCCCGCCTCTGCGCCCCGCCCGCCCCGCGAAACCCGACCTGCTGGACCCGCGCGAGGTGCCCAAGCGCAAACCGGGCAGCCCGGAGGGGCGCATCGCGCTGCTGCACGCGGTGGCGCATATCGAACTGAACGCGGTGGACCTGCACTGGGACATCATCGCGCGGTTCGGCCATGTGCCGATGCCGCCGGGGTTCTACGACGACTGGGTGAAATCGGCGGATGAGGAATCCAAGCATTTCAACCTTGTCTGTGACTGTCTTGAGGATCTGGGCAGCCACTACGGCGCCCTGCCCGCCCATGCCGGCATGTGGCGCGCGGCCGAGGATACGGTGGATGACCTGCTGGGCCGTCTGGCGGTTGTGCCCATGGTGCTTGAGGCGCGCGGTCTGGACGTGACCCCGGGCATGATCGCGATCTTCGAAAAGGCGGGCAAGGATGGCGCAGGCGCGGTGGACGCGCTGAAAACCATCTATGCCGAAGAGGTCGGGCATGTCGCCTATGGCTCGAAATGGTTCCATTTCCTGTGCGGGCGCGACAACCTTGACCCCAAGGACGTGTTTCACGATCTGGTGCGCAAATATTTCCATGGCCTGCTGAAACCACCATTCAACGAGGAAAAGCGCGCAGAAGCGGGCCTGCCGCCCGATTTTTACTGGCCGCTGACCGAGGACATCGCGCCGCGCGGGAACTGATAAACCCGATACAACCCATTCTGAATCGGCGGTTTTTTGCCGAATCGCTACCTGCGCCCTGTGCCGCACCCAAAGATGTTGCACCAACGTCAAGGTCTGGTTAATCACCATCGTGGCGGATCTGAGGCAGGATGCGTCCAAACCGGAATGGGACAAGGGGCGGTTTCTTGAGAACTCGGCTGGCAATTCGCACACACGCCTTTCTGGAACGCTGGTTCCCCGAAAAGCGACTGTTTCTCAGATCTGACACCGATACACGCTTCATCCGTCTGCGACCTCATACCCAGCTTGTGGCCTTTTCCGGCAGCGCCGTTCTGGTGGCCTGGGCCACGATCGCCACGGCGATCCTGCTGATGGACTCCATCGGTGCCGGCAATTTCCGCGAACAGGCCAAGCGCGACCAGCTGATGTACGAAGAGCGGCTGAACGTGCTTGCCGAGCAGCGCGACAATCGCGCCTCCGAGGCGCTGGCGGCTCAGGAGCGGTTCAACTCGGCGCTGACGCAGATCTCGGTGATGCAGTCGCAACTGCTGGAATCGGAGAACCGCCGCAGCGAGCTGGAGACCGGGATCGAGGTGATCCAGACCACCCTGCGCCGCACGATCAAGGAACGTGAAGCCGCGCGGATCGAACTGGCGGCCCTGAAACTGCAGGGCGACGAGGACGGTCAAGGCGGCGCCATGGCAGGCGGCAACCTGGCCACGGACGGTACGCTGGACATGCTGGCCGCGGCACTGGCCGATACGGCCGCCCAGCGTGACAAGATCGAATCCGATGCCCAGACCGCGCTGCTCGAGGCCGATGACATGGCGCTGAAACTGAAACTGCTGCAGGATCAGAACGACCAGATCTTCCGCCAGCTGGAAGAGGCCATGGCGATTTCGGTCAAACCGCTGGACAAGATGTTCCGCGCTGCCGGCATGAACACCGACAACCTTATATCCGAGGTGCGCCGGGGCTATTCCGGTCAGGGCGGCCCGCTGACGCCGATCAGCTTTTCCACCATGGGCGAAATGCCCGACGCAGGTGGCACCGACCGCGCCAACCGCCTTCTGGATCAGATGGACCGCCTGAACCTCTATCGCATCGCCGCACAGGCCGCGCCCTTTGCCACGCCGGTCAAGGCGGGCTACCGCTTTACCAGCCCCTTCGGCTATCGCCGCGATCCCAAGACCGGCGGCCGGCGCATGCACAATGGCGTCGATTTCGCGGGCCCTGTCGGCACGCCGCTTTATGCCACCGCAGACGGTGTGGTCACCCATTCGGGCTGGCTGTCGGGCTATGGTCGTCTGGTAAAGATCCAGCATCAATTCGGGATCGAGACACGATATGCCCATATGTCGCGTCTGAACGTGAAAGTTGGTCAAAGGGTCTCGCGTGGCGATCGTATTGGTGATATGGGAACGTCTGGACGTGTGACCGGCCCGCATCTGCACTACGAAGTTCGCGTCGGCGGAAAAGCTGTCAATCCCATGATCTATATCAAGGCTGCAAACGATGTTTTCTAAAAGCAAAATCAACGAACCCGGCCCCAAGGCCGCAGATGCTGCAAGACCGGCAGCCCCTGAAACCGCCTCGGCCACGAAACCGGCTGCCGATTTCAAGTCGCAGACCGCACCCAAGCCCAAGCCTGCGGCATCGGTGCTTTCCGCCGACCTGCACATCACCGGCAACCTGAAAACCACCGGCGACATTCAGGTCGAAGGCACCGTGGAAGGCGATATTCGCGCCCATCTGCTGACCATCGGCGAAACCGCCACGATCAAGGGCGAGGTGATCGCCGATGACGTGGTGATCAACGGCCGCATCGTCGGTCGCGTGCGCGGGCTCAAGGTGCGGCTGTCCTCGACCGCGCGGGTCGAAGGCGACATAATCCACAAGACGATCGCCATCGAATCCGGTGCCCATTTCGAAGGCTCGGTGCAGCGTCAGGACGACCCACTGTCGGGCAAGTCGAACAAGGGCAATGCCCCTGCGTCCGCCCCTGCCGCCACGGCGAGCGACACGCAGGCGGGCTGAACCGTCACCTCGTTTCAAAGCAAAGGGCACCCCGCCATCGTGGGGCGCCCTTTCGCATTCGTCGCTTCTGTTCAGGAATGGCCAGTCAGCTTTCCAGCTCGGCGTCCCAGTACAGAAAATCCATCCAGCTTTCATGCAGGTGCCCGGGCGGGAACTTGCGGCCCATGTTCCGCAACTCTTCAGCCCCCGGGGCGCGTGGCGGGCGGCGCAGGTGCATCCCGGTCTGGCGCAGCGATTTGGACCCCTTGCGCAGGTTGCAGGGCGCGCAGGCGGCCACCACGTTTTCCCAGCTTGTCACCCCCCCTGCCGCGCGGGGCACCACGTGATCGAAGGTCAGATCGCCCTTGGACCCGCAGTACTGGCAGCAGAATTCATCACGCAGAAAAAGATTAAAGCGCGTGAAGGCCACGCGCTTTTGAGGTTTGACATAATCTTTCAGCACCACGACCGACGGTATGCGTATCCTCGTACTGGGGCTGCGCACCATCTCATCATATTCGGCAACGATGTTCACCCGGTCCAGCCAGACCGCCTTGACCGCCTCCTGCCAGGGCCAGAGTGATAACGGATAGTAGGAAAGCGGCCTAAAATCAGCGTTGAGAACCAGCGCCGGATAATGCCGCAGGGCACCCGGTTCTCTTACGAAATCTGTCCTGAAATCACCATCCATTAGGGATTCACCCTCCGCCCGGTCCGCCTTCATCATTGACACCGGGGCGGGACGCCCCGCCCCAAGTTATAGCTACTATATATCGCGGTGACCTTTGGGCAAGCCCTTGGATATAGCGTAGCGTTGGCTGCAACCTGCACTGTCTATGAAACAGGCACATGACAGATGCGGGCCACTCGACAGCTTGTCGCCCCCCCCTAATCTTGCTTCGCGCAGCGCAAGGTTTTCTCATGACGATCAAGATTGACAAGGACGCCGACTTTGCCCGGCTGCTCAAGGTGACGTATTCCTCGACAGCCGATCCCGAACTTTTCGACGACCTGCTGGTGGTTTGGGAAGACTACATGACCCGTACTCCCGACATTGATAGAAGTGGGCCACATCTTACCCATTTCAACAAAGCCTTGCAGATCTTTTCGTCCATGGGGCGCCGGCGGCGTCAGCAGGGTCGCGATGACGACCTTCTGGCTTCGTTTTCCACGCCTGCCTTTCTGTGCAACCGCGACATGACGCTTCGCGGGATGAACGGGGCGGCCCGCATCCTGCTGGGGAACAATCAGACCGGTCTGCTGACACAGCCCGACCTGGCCCGGGCGGTGCGGGCTCTGGGGCCATCGCGACGCACCGATATCGTGCCACTGACGGATGCCGACGGACGGATGACCGACTGTGCGGTGATCAGCCTGCAATCGGCCCCGTTGTTGGAAACCCACCATGACACCAGCGATCAACCCTGCCTGATCGTGCTGACCAAACCCGGCACCACCGACAACAACGCATGGGCGCAACTGGCGGCCCGGTTCGATTTGAGCGAGGCAGAATCGCAGGTGCTGCACGGCCTGCTGACCGGGCAGAACCCGGCATCTATCGCCGCCGCGCGGGGCGTTTCGGTCAACACCGTGCGCACGCAGATCCGCAAACTGCTTGAAAAGACCGGCACGCCCTCGCTGACCGATCTGGTGCGTCAGACCCTGCTGATCTGCACACAGCTTGAAACCATGGCTCTGGCCGGACGCATGGCCGGTGACCGGATTGACACCTCACCCGAGGGCGAGCGCAGCATCCTGACCTCGGACGGACGCCTGCTGACCTATCGCGACCTGGGCGACCCCGATGGCCGCCCGTTGCTGTTCATCCACAACATGCTGGGCGGCACCGCCCTGCCCGCCGTCATCCAGCGCACCACCCTGCGCCGGGGCTGGCGCATCATCGCGCCGTCCCGTCCGGGCTTTGGCAGATCCGATGCCGTGGCGCTGAAGAACATGGATCTGGTCGCACGCAGCGCGCGGGATTTCGTCGAGCTTCTGGATCATCTGCACATCCCCGCGGCGCTGGTTCTGGGGTTGATGTCCTCGGCAGGGCTTGGGCTGATCTTTGCCAACCGCTATCCGGGCCGCACCGCCGCATTGCTGAACGTGGCCCATGCGGGGGCGTATGACGATGCGATGATCGCCGACATGCCCAATCCCGCGCGCACCATGGCCAGAACGTTCCGGCGGTCGTCCCTGGCCACGCGGTTTCTTGTCAGGGTCGGGATCGCGGCCATCGACATGCCCAGACCGGTGGCGATGATGCGGCGCCAGATCGGCCAGTCGCCCGCCGACAGCGCCCTTGCCGATGACGATGAGATGATGACCGAGCTTGGCCGCCTTGTGCAACATGCCGCGAATCAGGGCGGCGATGCATTCACCAAGGACGGCTTTGTGGCCTTGCACGATTTCCGCCCCTTCATGCGCAGTCTCGATCCCGCGATTCCGGCGCTGGCGTTGTTGGGGCAGGATGATCTGGTCTATCAGGCCCGCCACGCCAGACGGCTGTTACCCGATCTGCCGCAATACCCAGTCGAGTATCTGCCGAACGCTGGCCAGTACCTGTTTTACGGGCAGTACGAAGCGGTTTTCGACCGGGCCGAGCGTCTGTGGGCGAAACGCCCGGACAGACTCCAGAAAATTTTCGGACAAACCGCTGCCATCACCAGAATTGAGGATGACGAGTCGGTGCGCCTACCCCCACATGAGGGCACTTGAGCATGTACGACCAGTCCGGGGGTTGCCCCGCAAAGTCTTGAAAAAGAATAAATTTCGCCTGTGACGGCGGCATCGGGGCCAGTATTTCCACCCTAGGATGCTCCGCCTCACACTCAGTCGCGCCCCCATCTTGACCAAGGTGGGGGCGTTACTGATCTTCACACCGGTCGGCGTGTCACAGCCCGCACTTGTCGCGCATGAAGGCCAGCGCCACCGACAGCCCGTCAGGGGCGATGCCATGCGCCGTGCCCTTCATTATATGGGCGTAAACCTCTTTCCAGCCGGCATTCTGCAACGCCTCGGCTGCCTCGGGCAGCGATTGCACCGGCACCACGTCATCGGCATCGCCATGCAGCAACAGCACCGGCGGGCGGCTCTGGGTTTCATCCACCAGCGAGTCAGGGCGCAGCAACCGGCCCGAAAAGCCCACGACGCCCGCGATCTCGTCCTCGCGACGCGGGGCGACATGCAGGCTCATCATCGTGCCTTGGCTGAAGCCGAACAGCACCATCTGCTCGGGCAGCAGATCCTCATCCACCAGCAGCGCATCCAGAAACGCGTTCAGATCTTCCACCGCCGAGGCCATGCCGCGCGCCGCCTCTTCCTCGGATGACCCGTCCAGCCAGGGGATCGGGAACCATTGAAAGCCAGAGGGCATGCCGGGGATCGTTTCGGGCGCATCGGGGGCCACGAACAGCGTGTCGGGCAGGTGTTCCCCCAGAACGTCGGCCAGCCCCAAAAGTTCGGCCCCGTTGGCCCCATAGCCATGCAGGAACACCACGACGGAACGGGTGCTGCCGGAAACCGGCTCTTTGCGTCCGGCGGTCAAAACGCGTGTCATCTGATCCCCTCGCGTTGTTTCATCACGTGGTAGTAGGCCCAAAGCATCCGCGCCGCAACCGATCGCCAGGGCGACCAGCCCTCGGCCATGGCACGCAGGGCGCGTTCACTGGGTCGGTCGGGCAGGTCATACAGCATCCGCGCGCCTTCCTGCAGCGCCAGATCACCGGCGGCAAAGACATCCGCATGGCCCAGGCTGAACTTGGCATAGATCTCGGCGGTCCAGACGCCGATGCCCTTCACGGCGGTCAGGGTCCTGATCACCTCGTGCGTGGGGGCGGTGCGCAGGGCGGGGAAATCAATCCCGGCCCCTGCCAGCGCATGAGCATATGCAGCTTTCTGACGGCTCAGGCCAAGCGCGCGCAACTCATCCTCGGTCAGGGCAAGCACGGCATCGGGATCGGTCAGCCCTGCGCCTTCCAGCCTGCCCCAGATCGCATTGGCCGAGGCGACGCTGACCTGCTGGCTGACGATCGCGCTGAGCAACTGGGCAAACCCGTCGGGTCGCCGCCGCAGCGGCAGGGGCGCGCACAGATCATGGGCATAGGCCATGCGTGGACAGCGTGCGGCCAGCCACGCCGCGCCTCTGGCCACATCCGCATCGGTTTCGATGATCCCGCTCACCCGGGCAGCGTGCCGGTCAGGACATAGCGCAGGATATCCACCACCTGAGCCGGGTCGCGCGCCACGGCCAGAGCGGCGGCATTCACCTCTTTCAGCGCATGGTCATGCTCGGGCTGTTGCAGGATGATCAGCGACTTGCCAAGCGCGGCGGCATAGCCCGCATCGAACGCCGCGTTCCATTGCTTGTATTTCTCGCCAAACCGCACAACGACCACATCTGCCTCGGCAATGCCCTTGCGGGTGCGGATGGCGTTGACCATCGCACCCTTGTGGTCATGCCAGTACTTGTTGTCCTCGGATCCCAGGATGGCCACACCGCAATCGTCGCTGGCCGCATGATCCGTCACAGGGTCGGAAAACTGCACATCCATCCCCTGCGCGCCGGTCACGATCTGATCGCGCCAATCAGTGTGGATTTCGCCTGACAGGTAAACCTTCAGCATCTGGTGCCCTCCGCATGTGTCTGGGGCAGACGTAACCGCCGGGCCGGGCCTGCGCAACCGTCACGCGCCGCGTTGCGCCACGACAAAGTGGCTGGGCGGGCGAGCAGGGTAATTGCCCGTCTCGATGATCTCGAACCCCGCGCGGATGATCTCGGCGTCCAGTTCCGCAACCGCCAGCTTGCGAAACCCGGGCGGCAGCTTGCCCCAGCGTTGCAGCAGGGGAAACACCAGAAAGGCCCCGCGATACAGCAATGGCATCGACGCCCCCTTGGGGCAGATGGTTTTCGAGATGAACATACCCCCGGGTTTCAGCAAGGCGCGCACCTGCCCCAGCCCGGCACGCAGATCGGGCAGCAGGTGCAGCAGGTTGAAGGCCAGAACAACATCGAACGGCCCGGCCTGCCCAAGGGCGTCATCACCCAGACCGGCGTGCATCAGCGACAGGTTGGGTGCATCGGCCTGCGCCTTGCGCGCCCGCGCTTGCTCCATCATGCCCGATGACGCGTCGCTGGCGACGTAGCCTGTCACCGCATCGCACAGCCGCAAGGCCGTGGCCCCAGTGCCGCAGCCAAGCTCCAGCACGCGGGCACTGGGCGAAAGATGATAAAGATGATGTCGCGTGCGCTCCAGAGTCGTCTCATAAGCGGCGCCGTCCATGACGCCGCGCGTCGCATAGCTCGCGGCGACCCGGTCCCAGAATTCCACTGACGTATACATGTATCACCCAACCACTTACCGTTGAACAAGGTAACGCAGCCAGCGATAAAACCAAGAACCAACATGTCACGGGGCGTGGTTGCAGCAGGGCCTGCCCGATCACCGGGCAGGACCGGTCGCGATCAGACCCGCAACGTGCCGCCAGTGGCCTTGGATACCTTTTCGACAATCTTCTGGCTGACCGCCTCGATCTCGGCTTCTTTCAGGGTCTTGTCGGTGGGCTGCAGCCGCACGGTGATCGCCAGCGATTTCTTGCCCTCGCCCAGCGACCCGCCGATGAATTCGTCGAACACCCGCACGCTTTCGATCAGCGCCTTGTCGGCCCCGGCGGCGGCATTGACCAGCGTCAGCGCCTCGACCCCGCGGTCCACGACAAAGGCGAAATCGCGCTCGACCGCCTGCAGGTCATGCAGGGTCAGCGCGCCGCGGCTGGCAGAGGTGTTGCGCGCCTCGGGGATTTCGGCGGGCCAGAGGGTAAAGGCCACCGCTGGCCCCTTCACGTCCATCGCGCGCAGCACCTTGGGATGCACCTCGCCGAAAACTGCCAGCTGCTTTTTCGGCCCAAGGCAGATCACCCCGTGCCGACCGGGGTGGAACCACGCAGGACCGTTGCGCAGCACCTGCGCCTTGTCCGGTGCCCCCAGCGCCGACAGGATCGCCTGTGCATCGGCCTTGGCGTCGAACAGGTCCACCGCCCGCGCCGCGCCATGCACATCCTTGGGCCCGGTGCGCCCCACCAGAACCCCTGTCACCGCCTGATGCTGCTGACCCGGTTCACCGCCCGAAAAGGCAGGGCCGACCTCGAACAGCGCCAGATCCATGATCCCGCGCGCCTGATTGCGCGCAGCGGCCTGCAACAGACCGGGCAGCAGGTCGGGGCGCATATGGCTCATTTCCGAACTGATGGGGTTGGCCAGCATCGTGGCATCATCGCCACCGCCAAACAGCGTGGCCGAGGCGCGATCGATGAAGCTGTAGGTGATGCACTCGTTATACCCCAGCGCCGCCGCCGTGCGTCGCGCGATCTGCTCGCGCTTTTGCGAAGACGTCATAACCGGCTTGGGAACACCCACATGGGCGCGCGGCAGGGGTTTGCCCTGCAACCTGGTCAGGGACGCCACGCGCGCCACCTCTTCGACCAGATCGGCCTGCCCCAGAACATCGGGCCGCCATGTCGGCACATGGGCCATGTCGCCCTGCAATTCGAACCCCAGCGCCTGCAACGTCGCGCGCTGTTGCGCCTCGGGGATGTCCATGCCGACAAGGCTGCTGACCCGCGCGTGCTCCAGCCGGTAGGCGCGGGCCACGTCGGGCACCGCCCCTGCCGTCACCACGTCCGACGCCTCTCCGCCGCACAGATCAAGGATCATCGCCGTCGCATCCTCGATCGCCTGGGCGTTATAGACCGGGTCGATCCCGCGTTCGTTGCGATAGCGCGCGTCGGAATTGATCTTCAATGCGCGACCGGTGCGCGCGATCTGCACCGTGTCCCAGACCGCCGCCTCAAGAAACACGTTCACCGTGTCCTCGGTGCAGCCGGTGTTCAGCCCGCCCATGATGCCGCCGATGGACTCAACGCCCTTGTCGTCGGAAATCACCACCTGCCCTGCGCTGAAGGTGTATTGCTTTTCATCCAGACCAACCAGGGTTTCGCCGCCCTGCGCGCGATGCACCCGCAGATGGCCCTGCACCTTGTCGGCGTCGAACACATGCAAGGGCCGGTTGCGATCATAGGTGAAGAAGTTGGTCACATCCACCAGCGCACTGATCGGCCGCAGGCCGATGGCGCGCAGCTGATCCTGCAACCATTTCGGGCTTGGCCCGTTCTTGACGCCCCGGATCAGACGCCCGGCAAAAACATGGCAGCCGTCGCGCGTGTCGTCGTCGATCGTCACGGTGATCGGGCTGGGGAACTGGCCGGCCACGGTCGGCGTTTCGACCGGGCGCATCACGCCCAGCCCCCGCGCCGCCAGATCGCGCGCAATGCCGCGCACGCCCAAGGCATCCGGGCGGTTCGGGGTGATCGCGATCTCGATCACCGGATCGACCTTTTCCGGGGTGTTCTGCGCCAGCCAATCGGCAAAACTGTCGCCCACCTCGCCTGAGGGCAGTTCGATGATGCCGTCATGCTCTTCCGACAGTTCCAACTCGCGCTCGGAGGCCATCATGCCGTGGCTTTCCACGCCGCGGATCTTGCCCACGCTCAGCGTCACGTCGATGCCCGGCACATAATCGCCCGGCTTGGCCAGCACCACGGTGATCCCGGCCCGCGCATTGGGCGCGCCGCAGACGATCTGCCGCTCGCCCTCGTTCGTCTGCACCATGCACACGCGCAGCCGGTCGGCATCGGGGTGCTGCTCGGCCGACGTGACCTTGGCCAAGGTAAAGCCGCGCAGTTTTGCCGCAGGGTCGGTCACGCCTTCGACCTCAAGCCCAAGATCGGTCAGGGCCTCGGTGATCTCGTCCAGCGTGGCAGAGGTGTCCAGATGGCGTTTCAGCCAGGAGAGGGTGAATTTCATCGTCGGAGTCTCCTGAGGGAGAGAAAGAAATGGGCAACCGCCCGCTATCGGTCCAGTGACTTAACGGCTCAACCCGCCCCGGATCGTCGGCACGTCCAGCGAAGCAAAGCCGTAATGCCGCAGCCAGCGCAGGTCGCTGTCAAAGAAGGCGCGCAGGTCGGGGATGCCGTACTTCAGCATGGCGATCCGGTCGATCCCCATGCCGAAGGCAAAGCCCTGCCATTCGTCGGGGTCGATCCCGCCCGCGCGCAGCACGTTGGGATGCACCATGCCACTGCCCAGCACCTCAAGCCAGTCGTCGCCCTCGCCCACCTTGACGGTGCCGCCTTCGAACGAGCACTGGATATCCACCTCGGCCGAGGGTTCGGTGAAGGGGAAATGCGAGGCGCGGAACCGCGTCTTGACCGATGTGCCGAAGAACGCGGTAAAGAACTCTTCCAGCACCCATTTCAGGTTGGCCATGCTGATGTCGCGGCCAATCGCCAGCCCCTCGACCTGATGGAACATCGGCGTGTGGGTCTGGTCGTAATCCGCGCGATAGACGCCGCCGGGGCAGATGATGCGGATCGGCGCGCCCTGCGCCTCCATGCTGCGAATCTGCACCGGGCTGGTGTGGGTGCGCAGCACGAAGGGCGGGCGGTCGTCGCCTTCAGCCCGGTGCATGTAGAACGTGTCCATCTCCGCCCGCGCGGGATGGTGGCCGGGGATGTTGAGCGCGTCGAAATTGTACCAGTCGGTCTCGATCCGTGGGCCTTCGGCCACGGCAAAGCCCATGTCGGCAAAGATCGCGGTCACTTCTTCCGTGACCTGGCTGACCGGGTGGATCGTGCCGGCGCGCCGGTCGCGGCCCGGCAAGGTCACGTCCAGCCATTCCCCGCGCAGCCGCGAATCCAGCGCCGCATCCTCCAGCGCCGCCTTCTTGGCCGCCAGCGCGCTGTTGATCTCGTCCTTCAGGGCATTCAGCGCGGGCCCGGCCACTTGCCGTTCCTCGGGGCTCATCTTGCCCAGTTCGCGCATCTTCAGGCTGATTTCGCCCTTCTTGCCAAGCGCCTGCACGCGCAAGTCCTCCAGCGCGGCCTCGTCCCCGGCCGCGGCAATCCGCTCGATATAGGTGTTGCGCAGATCGTCCATCCGGGCCTCCGTTTTGCTGCTGCTTCCCTAGCCGCACCGGGCCATGGGTGCAAGCCTGCGCAGCACCCTGCCCCGCCCGACATGGGCCGCCATGCCGCCACGCGCGGCCCGAGCCGAAGACCAAAGGCCGCAGGCGAGATGCAGGGCGCGCGGCACCGCCGCGCTCCGCCTGAATACAGCAGACATGGAAAACGCCGCCAGACGGGGCTGGCAGCGTTCAAAACTTAGCGTCGCGTGGGGCCGATCAGGCGGCCAGCGCGCCTTTGGCCTGATCCACGATGGCACCGAATGCCGCAGGTTCGTGCACGGCCAGATCGGCCAGAACCTTGCGGTCAACCTCGATACCGGCCAGACCCAGACCGTTGATGAAGCGGCTGTAGGTCAGCGTTTCATCATGGGCGCGCACGGCAGCGTTGATCCGCTGAATCCACAGCGCGCGGAAATTGCGCTTGCGGTTCTTGCGGTCGCGCGTGGCGTACTGGTTGGCCTTGTCGACCGCCTGACGTGCGACCTTGAAGGTATTCTTGCGACGACCGTAATAGCCTTTGGCCGCCTTGATGACCTTCTTGTGACGGGCGTGTGTGGTGGTTCCGCCTTTGACTCGGGACATATCTGAACCTCCTTAACGCGCGTAGGGCATCATCGGCTTGATGATCTGCTCATCAGCCTTGGACAAAACTGTGGTTCCCCGCGCATTGCGGATGAACTTGGTGGACCGCTTGATCATGCCGTGGCGCTTGCCGGCCTGGCCGGCCTTGATGCGGCCGCTTGCGGTCACCTTGAACCGCTTCTTGCAGCTCGACTTGGTCTTCATCTTGGGCATTTCCGTCTCCTTTATGGTGCGGTTCAGGCGCGACTCGGCATGCCACTTGGGCCGGACGCGCGCGGTAGAGCGTGCCGTATAAAAGCGGCACCATCGTTTTGCAAGGCCCTATCGGGTCAGATGAACCGTGCCACCACCCGGACGAGGACGTCGGGAATATCCTCGATCTGATACCCGCCAGGCTTGTTCTGGATTGCCCAGACCACCATCACGCCCCCCGCCATCAGCACAAGGGACGCCACCCGCGGCGCACGACGCTCGGAAAACGCGCTGACGATGGACGGTATCGCCAACACACCGAATATCAGCCCCAGAATGAAGATCAGATCGCTGTCGAAAACCATGAAACCCTGCCTTCGCGGAACTGTTGACGTTCAGGCAGATTACTCTGGATCGCTGGCGAAAATCAAATGCTCAGCGCAGGGGGCCACGCGCAGGATATTGGTCGTGCCCGGCACGTTGAAAGGCACGCCCGCGATCACCACGATCTGGTCGGTCTCGTCGGCATAGCCCTGCGCGCGCGCCGCCCGCGCAGCGTTCACCACCGCCATCTTGAACCGGCTCAACTCGCCGGTCATCACGCAGTTCACGCCCCATGTGAGCGCCAGTCGCCGCGCCGTGCCCCGGATCGAGGTCATGCCGATGATCGGCACGCGCGGGCGTTCGCGCGCGGTCAGCGCGGCGGTGGTGCCGCTTTCGGTGTAGCAGCAGATCGCCTTGATATCCGTCGTCTCGGCAATCTCGCGCGCGGCGGCGACGATGCCGTCGGCGATGGTGTGACGGTCCGCGCGGCGGCTGGCCTCGATCACCTCGACATAGGTGGGGTCGGATTCGACCTCGGTCGCGACATCGTCCATCGTGGTCACCGCCTCGACCGGATAATGCCCGGCGGCGCTTTCGGCGGACAGCATGATGGCATCGGCCCCCTCATAGATGGCGGTGGCCACGTCCGACACCTCGGCCCGGGTGGGCATGGGCGATTCGATCATCGATTCCAGCATCTGCGTGGCCACGATCACAGGCTTGGCCGCCGCACGGCATTTGCGCACCAGCCGTTTCTGGATCGGTGGCACGTTCTGAACCGGCAGTTCCACCCCCAGATCGCCACGCGCCACCATGATGCCGTCGCTGGCCGCCAGAATCTCGGCAAACGCCGTCACGGCGGCGGGCTTTTCGATCTTGGACAGGATCGCCGCACGGCCATCGGCCAGCGCGCGCGCTTCTTCCACATCCGCGGCGCGCTGCACGAAGGACAGCGCCAGCCAGTCCACCCCCAACTGGCAGACGAACTCCAGATCGGCGCGGTCCTTGTCCGAAAGTGCCGCCAGCGGCAGCACCACGTCAGGAACGTTCACCCCCTTGCGGTTCGAGATCGTGCCCCCCACCGTGACCACGCAATCGGCGTACTCCGCGCCGCAGGCCTGCACCGTCAGGCGGATCTTGCCGTCATTGACCAGCAGGCGCGATCCGGGTTCGAGTGCGGCGAAAATCTCGGCATGAGGCAGGCAGACGCGCCTCGCATCGCCCGGCGCGCGGTCGAGGTCCAGCCGAAAGGCCGCACCCTCGACCAGCTCTTCCTCGCCATTGGCAAACTCGCCCACGCGCAGTTTCGGCCCCTGAAGATCGGCCAGGATGGCGATGGGGCTGTCCAGATCGCGTTCGATCTGCCGGATGATGGCGTGGCGCGCGCGGATGTCATCGTGGCTGCCATGGCTCATGTTCAGGCGAAACACGTCCGCCCCGGCCTCGTGCAGCGCGCGGATCATGTCATAATCATCCGAGGCCGGACCAAGCGTGGCCACGATCTTTACGTTCCGGTTGCGTTTCATGCCCTGTCCCCTCGACCGTTTTTGTTTCGTGCGGCAATTCCAATCCGCTCAATTCTGTCCTAGAGCCTGCGCAAAGGAAATGACAGACCGATGACATACGAACCTTTCCAGATCGTGAACGGTGCCGCGACCTCGCGCTGGCTGATCACCTGTGATCATGCCGCCAACACCGTGCCGCCCTTCGTCAACGACGGCTCGCTGGGGCTGGCGGCGGGCGACATGGCCCGGCACATCGCCTATGACGTGGGTGCCGCGGGGGTCGCGCGTGAACTGGCGCGGCTGCTGGATGCGCCTGCCATCCTTTCCAACTTTTCGCGGCTGGTGATCGACCCCAACCGGGGCGAGGATGATCCCACGCTGCTGATGCGGCTGTATGACGGCACGATCATCCCGGCCAACCGCCACGCCGACCGGGCCGAGCTGGAACAGCGGCTGAACCGCTGCCACCGCCCCTATCACCGCGCCCTGTCGGAACTGGCCGCGCGGCAGCCGGATACGGTGATCGTGTCGGTCCACTCCTACACACGGCAGTTGCAGGGCCGCCCGCCGCGTCCTTGGCATGTGGGGGTTCTCTATGCCGCCGACGCCCGGTTCTCGCGGCCGCTGATCGATCTGCTGCGGGCCGAGCCCGATCTGTGCATCGGCGAGAACGAACCTTACGGCGGCCACCTGCCCGGTGATGCCATCGCGCGCCACGCCATCGCGCATCAGCGCCACAACACGCTGATCGAGATCCGCAACGACCTGATCGAAACCGAAGCCACGCAAAAGGCATGGGCCGCACGGCTGGCCCCGATGCTGATCGCCGCCCTTGGTCATGTCAGCGATTGACGCCCCCGCGCCACGGCCCCACATCCCCCTCATGCCAATGGGAGAGACAGATATGGACGACACCACCCGCACGAAGATCGAGGCCGCCGCCTTTCGCCGCCTGCGCCAGCACCTGATGCAGGACCGCCCCGACGTGCAGAACATCGACCTGATGAACATGGCCGGGTTCTGCCGCAACTGCCTGTCGCGCTGGTATCAGGAAGCCGCCGCCGAGCAGGGCATCGCGATGACCAAGGACGAGGCGCGCGAGGTCTATTACGGCATGCCCTACGACCAATGGAAGGCACAGGCCCAGACCGAGGCCACGCCCGAGCAACAGGCGGCCTTTGACGAGGCATTCGCACAAAACGTCGGAACCGGCGACAAAAGCTGAAATAAGAACGCCGTCCCACGCTGGACACGCGCCTTGGAACACAGCCGCTGAACCAGCAGGCGCGCGCCGAAAAAAGCGAACACTGTTCCGCAACCCTGCCGCGACAACGTTCCTGCGCATCGCGGCTGATCCCGGCCCGGCCCTCTTTGCAGATCGCATGTCCCGCGCCATACCGGGGGCATGACACAGATGTTTCCCCTTCCCGCCCATGGCTGGCCCGTTCTGCAACCGGGCTGGGTGTGGCTTGTAGGTGCCGGTCCGGGCGATCCCGGCCTGCTGACGCTGCATGCGCTGAACGCGCTGCGGCAGGCGGATGTGATCGTGCATGATGCGCTGGTGCCTGACGAGATACTGGCATGGGCCCCGCAGGCGCGGCTGGAGGACATGGGCAAGCGCGCGGGCAAGACCTCGGCCCGGCAGGACGACATCTGCCACCGGCTGATCGATCTGGCGCGCGCGGGTCAGCGCGTGCTGCGCCTGAAAGGGGGCGATCCTTATGTGTTCGGACGCGGCGGCGAAGAGGCGCAGGCGCTGATCGCCGCCCATGTGCCGGTGCGCGTGGTGCCGGGCATCACCGCCGGGATCGGCGGGCTGGCAGCGGCGGGCATCCCGGCCACGCATCGCGATTTCAATCAGTCGGTCAGCTTTGTCACCGGGCATGACCATTCGGGCGCCCTGCCCGCCTCGCTGGACTGGCGCGCGATCGCGCAAGGAAGCCAGATGCTGGTGATCTACATGGGGCTGCGCCATGCCGAAAAGATCGCGGCACAATTGATCGGTGCAGGCCGCGCCGCATCCGAACCCTGCGCCATCATCGCCAATGCCACCCGGCCCGATCAGCAGGTGATCGAAACCACGCTGACGCATCTGGCGCGCGATGCGGCCAATGCCCCTGCCAGCGCGCCGGTGTTGCTGGTGGTGGGTGAAAACGTCCGGCTGCGCGCGGAACTGGACTGGGCCAGTCAGGTGGCCGCACCAATGATGGCGGCCGAGTGACGCCCGCGTGATCCGATTGAGTGGCTGCGCCACGCAGTTTTTGTGAAATGTATAAGGGGGCGTTGCCCCCTCTGCGGCTGCGCCGCATTCACCCCCGGAGTTTTCCGGGCAAGATGAAGAGGGCCAGGTTGCGGCCATGAGGCCGGTCCGGGCGCAGGCGGGGTTTGATCATATTCAATCTTGCGCAGGCGCGACCCCCGGTCTAGCACTTGGCGCATGACCGATATTGCCCAATCCCAGACCGACGACAGCCGCGCCAAGCGCAACGTGGTGATCCTTGTATTGGCGCAGGCCATCCTTGGCTCGCAGATGCCGATGATATTCACCATCGGCGGTCTGGCCGGGCAGTCGCTGGCGTCAAACCCGTGCTGGGCGACCCTGCCGATCTCGCTGATCGTGCTGGGGTCGATGCTGGCGGCCACGCCGGTGTCGATGCTGATGCAGAAATGGGGGCGCGGGCCGGGGTTCATGATCGGCACGCTGTTCGGAGCCATCGGCGGCGCGATCGGGGCGGCGGGGCTGTACTATGCCTCGTTCGAGCTGTTCTGTCTGGGATCGCTGTTTACCGGCGTCTACATGTCGAACCAGGGGTTTTACCGCTTTGCCGCCGCCGACACGGCGTCGGACGCGTTCCGGCCCAAGGCGATTTCCTATGTCATGGCGGGGGGGCTGATTTCGGCGCTGATCGGGCCGATGCTGGTCAAGGTCACCGCCGAGTCGATGGTCATCCCCTTCATGGGCACCTATCTGGCGGTGATCGTGGTAAATCTGGTCGGGTCGGGGCTTTTCTTGTTTCTGGACATCCCCCGTCCCAAGCCGCCCGCCCATGACGCGCCTTTGGGACGCACGCGGCGCGAGCTGCTGAAGGACCCGCGCATCGCCGTGGCCGTGATCTGCGCCACGGTGTCCTATGCGCTGATGAACCTGGTGATGACCTCAAGCCCGCTGGCGGTCGTTGGCTGTGGTTTTGAGACCGCCGATGCCGCCAACGTGGTGTCGGCCCATGTGATCGCCATGTATGCGCCCAGCTTCTTCACCGGGCACCTGATCGCGCGTTTCGGGGTCGAGCGGATCGTGGGGCTGGGCCTGATCATCCTTGCCGGGGCGGGTGCCGTGGCGATGATGGGGGTCGAGCTGGAACATTTCTTTGTCGCGCTGATCCTGCTGGGCGTCGGCTGGAACTTTGGCTTCATCGGCGCGACCACGATGCTGGCGGGCAGCCATGCGCCGCATGAACGCGGACGTATGCAGGGCCTGAACGACCTGATCGTGTTCGGCGGTGTGACGGCGGCCTCGTTCTCGTCGGGCGGTTTGATGAACTGCTCGGGCGGGTCCGCACAGGAGGGATGGATCGCGGTGAACCTTGCGATGGCACCTTTCCTTGTGCTGGCGGGTGGCGCGTTGATCTGGTTGCTGATGCGCCCGCGCGAGGCTGTCTGAGGGCGCGCTCCGCCCCACCTGCGAAATGTCAGACGCGGCGCAGGGCGATCACCGCGTTCAGACCGCCAAAGGCAAATGCGTTGGACAGGGCCACCTCGACCTTGGCCTCGCGGGCCTCGTTCGGCACCACGTCAAGCGCGCATTCGGGGTCGAATTCCTCGTACCCGATTGTGGGCGCAATCACCCTGTCGCGCACGGCCATGATGCAGGCCAGCAGTTCCACCGCCCCGGTGCCGCCGATCAGGTGGCCGTGCATGGATTTGGTGGACGATATCATCAGCTTGTCGGCATGTTGCCCGAACACATCGGCCACCGCCGCGCATTCGGTCTTGTCATTGGCCGCCGTGCCGGTGCCATGGGCGTTGATGTAGCATACATCCTCGGGGTTCAGCCGCGCGTCGCGCAGCGCACCCGAGATGGCCCGTGCGGCCCCCTGTTTCGACGGCATCACGATGTCGGACGCATCCGATGACATGGCAAAGCCCACGACCTCGGCCAGAATCTCGGCGCCGCGGGCGCGGGCGTGCTCGTAATCCTCGAACACGAAGATGCCGGCGCCTTCGCCCTGCACCATGCCGTTGCGGTTGGCGCTGAAGGGGCGACAGGCGTCCTTGGACATCACCCGCAGCCCTTCCCAGGCCTTGACCCCGCCGAAACACAGCATGGATTCCGACCCGCCGGTGACCATCGCCGGGGCCATGCCGCTGCGCACCATCTGGAAGGCCTGCGCCATCGCATGGTTGGACGACGCACAGGCCGTCGAGACGGTGAAGGACGGGCCTTTGAGGTTGTATTCCATGCTGATGTGCGAGCAGGCGGCGTTGTTCATCAGCTTGGGCACCACGAAGGGGTGAACGCGGTTCTTGCCCTCTTCGTACACGGCGCGGTAATTGTCGTCCCAGGTGCTGACACCGCCACCGGCTGTGCCCAGCACGACGCCTGATCGTGCAGCCAGTTCGCCGGTGAATTCCAGCCCTGACTGCATCACCGCCTCTTTCGCGGCGACCAGCGTGAATTGGGTGAACCGGTCATAAAGCGTCATCTGCTGGCGGTTGAAGCGGCCTTCGGTCTCGAACCCCTTGACCTGCCCGCCGATCGAGATCGACAGACGCTCGACGTCGCGAAACTCCAGCGGGCCGATGCCGCAGCGGCCTTCGCGCATCGCCTCCAGCGTTTCGGACACGTCATGGCCAAGCGCGTTGATCGTGCCCGCGCCCGTGATGACGACACGCTTCATTTCTTTTGCTCGGCCACAAGCCGTTCGACACCCTCGACGATCCTGGCGACGGACGAGATGTCGAAATCGCTTTGGTCGGGTTCATTCGCGTTGAAGGGCACGGTGATGTCAAAGGCCTCTTCGATCGCAAAGATCGATTCCACCAAGCCAAGGCTGTCGATGCCCAGATCCTCAAGCGTGCTGTCCATCGTCACGTCAGATGGTTCCAGAACCGCCTGTTCGGCGATGATCGCGATCACCTTGTCCTTGACATCCATGCCCGGGCCTCCTGCTTGTCTGGCGCTGACTTAGTCACTCTGCCGCGCTTTGAAAACCGCTTTCTGCAAGGCCGCAACGTCGCGGAACAGACGCGGCAACCGGCGCAATGCCTTGTAGCTTTCGATGTGGCTGGCCATCTTCATGGCCGGATAGCCCAGCATGACCCGCCCGGCAGGCACATTGGCCAGCACCTTGGTGGCCCCGCCGGTGATCACGTTGTCACCGATGAACAGGTTGTCGGACACGCCGGTCTGGCCACCCAGCACCACGTTGTTGCCGATCCGGGTCGAGCCGGCCACCCCCACCTGCGCGCAGATCAGGCAGTCGTTCCCGATGGCCACGTTATGACCGATCTGGGCCAGGTTGTCGAATTTCACGCCGTTGCCAATCACCGTGTCGCGCACGGTGCCGCGGTCGATGCAACTGTTGGCGCCCAGTTCGACATCGTCACCGATGGTCACGCCCCCCAAACTGTGGATGCGGGCATAGGATTGCGCAGACGTTTCGCCCTGCTCGCCAAGGGTGTCGCGCACCCGTTCCACGCTGCTTTCCTCGGGCGTGACAAAGGAAAACCCATCGCCGCCCACAACCGCGCCGGGCTGCGCGATGAACCGCGCACCAATCACCACACGCGCGCCGATGCGCACGCCCTCGCGCAGGTAAGCGCCCGCACCCAGCACCGCATCGGCACCGATGAAACACTGCGGGCCGATCACCGCGCTGTCACCGATCTGCGCGCGCGGGCCGATCACCGTCAGGGCACCGACGCTGACATCCTTTTCAAGCCGTGCTGCAGGGTCGATCACGGCCGAAGGGTGAATGCCCGGCACAAACCCCTGCCCCGGGTCCATCATCGCCGACAGCCCCGCCATGGCATAGCGCGGGCGCGGTGCGATGATGGCCGCCGACAGCCCCAGCGCCTGCCAGTCCGCGCCGTCCCAGATCAGGGCGGCACGCGCCTGCCCCTGTGCCAGACCGGCGGCAAATTCCGGCTTCATCGCAAGGGCCAGATCACCCGGGCCGGCCGACGCGGGTTCGGCCACGCCGGTGACGACCAAACCGGTGTCACCAAGGGCGGTGGCCCCCAGTGCGGTGGCAATCTGCTGAACTGTATGGCTCATGTCCGCCCCCGAAAAACCCGGGGCCAGACTTAGCTTTGATCGGCGCGCAACGCCACCCCTGCCTGCGACAGCGCGGCCCAGATCCGCGCATCGCGGCCATAGACATCGCGGCGATACTGCATGTGACCCTTGGCCCGGGTGAAGGCGGTGCGATAGATCAGGTGCACCGGCACGGGCTCGTCCAGGTTCACGCGGGTCTGTCGCCCGGATTGCAGGATCGTCTGGAAAAAGGTGACCGGGTCGGCCTCTTGCCGCTCCAGCAGGGCATAGGCGAAATCATAGGGCTGGTGCAGCCGGACACAGCCGCTGGAGTACGCGCGCGTTTCACGCTGGAACAGGTTCTTCTCGGGCGTGTCATGCAGGTAGATCGCGTATTTGTTGGGAAACATGAACTTGACCGTGCCCAACGCGTTGTTGCGGCTGGGCGGCTGGCGCAGGTTGAACGGAAAGGACCGCGCGGTATAGCGCGAGAAATTGACCTGACCGCGCGGCACGATGCGACCGCGCGAATCCACCACCTGCAGATGCGACAGAGCGTTGGGATTGCGCTGCAACGCGGGCAGGTAGTCGCGCTGGATGATCCCGCGCGGCACGGTCCAGTCCGGGTTGATCTCCATGTACTGCATCATGTCCGAAAATTCGGGCGTGCGCTTGTCGGGGTTGACCGCCCCGATCACCGACCGGGTTTCAAAAGTCACCGCATCGTCATCGATGACCTTGGCCGAAAAGTCGGTCAGGTTGACCAGAATATGCCGCTTGCCGCGCTCCATGTTCAGCCAGCGTTCGCGCTCCAGCGCCACAAGAACGGACTTGAGCCGCTCGGCGGGATCGATGTTGAGCTGTTCGATGGTGCCCGCCCCGGCCACGCCGTCATCTTCCAGCCCGTGCGCCTGCTGAAACCGCTGAACGGCTGACTGGATCTGCGCATCATAGGTCTGTGTGGCCGACCGGGGCATGAAGCCCATGGCGATCAGACGGTTGCGCAAAGCCACGACCGAATTGCCCTTGGCACCCGGCTTCATGGCGGCGTCTGGCACCCGCGCGCCCCAACCACCCGCGATGACCAGATTTTCAAGACGCTTCTTTTCCTTCAACAACCGCGCATATTCGTTGGTCTGCGGCGGCAGCGTGCGAAAGAACCCCTGAGGCGAGGATTTGCCAAGGTTTGTCAGGTAGGATTGGCGGTCACGATAGGGAATTTCGCGCACGATACCGCTGTCAACGCGCGACGGGGTCAGCATCCCGGTCTGCACATCGCGGGCGTATTGCAGGAATACGCGGCTCAGCGTCACCTCGATCTCGCCGCGGGCCTTGAGTGTGCGGGCAGCCTCCATCTGCGCGATCAGCCCGCCCACGTCATAGCGACTGGCGGGCAGGCCGTGATCTGGCGCATCCGACAGTGCCGCGATCAGCGCCTGCCGCTTGGCCTGCGCATTTGCTGCCGTCCAGAACGGTTTGTAATCGCGCGCCTGGAAAAAGGCCGCGATGTCCTCATCCTTGGCCGCAGCCCCTGCCACAGCCTGCTTGAAGGCGGTCATCTGCTGCGCCGCCGCAGGCATGGCCATCACGATGGTCAGAAAAAGCGACAAAACGACAGCCATCGACCGGAAGTTTCCGCGAAGGGTCGGGTAAATCGGCATTGTATTCCTCGTCATAAATGTCTGTCACAGAAGCAAGAACCCCGAGTCTTGCGGTTTCGCAAGGCCCATGTCCATTCACATTTGATACATCACGCCACCTCGCATCCGGGTGATGCGCGCGCGCCGCGCCTTCGGCGCAAATCGGGCACAGCCGTCGGAGTTTGCGCAGATTATTGCCGAAAACTCTTGATATATTGCATTGGATTGAATCCTCGCTTGGTCACGGAATCGAGTTGTGCAATAACGCAAGTGCATCTGGGGATGAGATGGCAGGGCCGTGCAACGACACGGCCATAATAGGTAAGCGACGGGACGGCGCTGAACATGACGGAACAACGTGGCACGGGTTTCACCCGACGGGCACTTTTGGGTGCATTCGCAGCAACAACGCTGGTAGCGGCACCAACATTCTCCAACGCAGCAGGATTTCTTCGCGGTGCCGGTGATATCCGCCGGCTGAAGATGTATAACGGCCGCACGGGTGAGCGCCTTGACATGATCTACTGGATCGAAGGTGATTACATCGCGGACGCGGTGAAGGAAGTGAATTTCTTCATGCGTGACTGGCGCAACAACAAGGTCATGAACATTGATCTGCGCACCATCGACATCATGACCGCAGCGCACAATCTGCTCGATGTCAACGAACCCTACATGCTTTTGTCGGGCTATCGCAGCCCTGAAACCAATGCGATGCTGCGCAGCCGGTCCTCTGGCGTGGCCAAGAACTCCCGGCACCTGCGCGGAGAGGCCGCCGATCTTCGCCTCGGCTCCCGCTCGGTCCAGCAGATGGCGCGCGCCGCAGCCGCCTGTCGGGCTGGTGGAGTGGGCCGGTACTCGCGGTCGAATTTTGTGCATATGGATTGTGGCCCGGTGCGCGTCTGGGGCAGTTGAGCCTGCAATCATAAAGGCCGTCCAAGCCGCCCTTCGGGGCGGCTTTCTTTTTGTTGGCACCAAAATCCGCCCGATCATCCCCTTTGTCGAGAGTGGGTCGGCAGGTGGTACCTCGGTATAGGCATGACTTCGGCGAGTGGTGGGATGACGCCGAAGCCGCCTGACCGGGCTGACGCCCTTTTGCCCACACACCGCGCTGCTGATGGATATCAACGGGGACGATTCTTGCGCGGTCTTCTGGCACGATATCGGGCGTGGCCGGTTCAAGGACAGATTTTCCCGGTCGGGGACGCGACCGGGAAAGCGATCAGTCCTGCGCATCCTGAGACGCTTCCGAAATTGCCTGGCCGGTGCTCTGGATGTCCTCTCCTGCGCCATCGACTGTCTCGCAGGCGGCGAGGAACCCCAGGGCAAGCAGGGAAATGATGGAATTGCGTGTGCGTCTCATTGCGATCTCCGGTTGAGGTCATGTACCGGGTCAACGCCGCAAGGCGGCGATTGTTCCCCACCAAACGCATAATTTCACAGGATTAATCCGGGTCCTCCTCGGGCGTCGGGTCCGCCATCGGAAAAACCACATGCAACTCGTAGCGATCGGGCAAATCTTGCAGGTCCAACGTGCCGCCAAGCTGCGAAACAAACGCCTCGATCAGCTTGGACCCAAGGCCCGACCCATCAATGGGCTCTTCGGTGCCGGCCTCGGCCTGGGGCAGACGCGAATTGACCACGCTCAGGCAGAAATTCTCGTCGTCGATTTCTTTGAACGCGATGTTGATCCAGGCATCCGCGCCGCTGGTCATTCCGCAATACTTCACAGCATTGATCGAGGCCTCGGTTGCCAGCAGCGACAAGGGCACCGACTGGTCATGGCTGATCTCGACCGGGGCAAAGGCTGTGGTCACCTTGATCTGGCGTCCCGCCTCGTCCAGCGTGCCGACGATCACCAGTTGCTGGATGATATCCTCAAGCAGCTTGTCCGCACGCACCCGTGACACCCGGCGCGCCATGTACAGATACCGGTGGATCGCCGAAAGCGCCATCACCCGATCCTGAACGCGCCGCAGCAGGTGCCGCGCCTCGGGGGTGGCCGTTGCCCGGATCTGCATGTTGAGCATGCTGGAAATAAGCTGCAGGTTGTTCTTGACCCGGTGGTGCACCTCGCGCAGCAGAACTGTCTTTTCGCGCAGGTCCTCTTCAAGCCGCCGGTCCTGCTCGGACAGGCGCCGCGTCATCGCCCGAAATGCCTCGGCAACCACCTCGAGCTCTTCGGGCGCATTGTCGAGCTGCGCGGTATCCAGATCATTGCGCCCCGCCGCGTAGAGCCGCATCCACGACCGCAAACGTCGCACATGGCGGATCACCAGATGGTGCACGCTGACATAGGCCACAAGAATGGTGACCGCCCACATGAACAGCGGAAAATAAAGCGCAAAGGCTTCTTCGTATCCGGGCATCATGACGTTCTTGTGCCGCGGCTCCCAGCTGCCAAGGGCAAGCACGCTGTCGTCCACGATCGGAACGATGGCAAAGTCGCGCCGGGTGCCGTCGCGGTTGTGGTCTCGGAATGTATGCCCTCCGCGAACCGCAAGATCCTGAAGGCTCCAGGAGGCGGGCAGCACGGAGCGCCGGAAATCCGAGAAATCTGCGGTCGCGATAATGTCCCCGCCGGACTGGAACAGCACAAGGTCCACATCGGGCGCGGTGGCGGCCAGCTTCTCGTTCAGGACATGCACAGGGACCGCGATCCAGACAGTGCCAAGGAACCGACCGTCACCAAAAGCTGGCACAGCCACGCTGAACGTGGCGATACCGCCAATGAATTCAAGCGGATGGGTCAGGATTTCGGTTTGCAGACTGGTCAGTTCGGATCGGATCGAATCCAGGTTTCTCAGATCCTGACGTCTGCCGTTCGACGCGCAAACCAGATCAAGGTCAGCATTGACGAAACCGGCAAAGGTATAGATCGGGTTGCGCTCGACCACCCTTGCCATCACCGCGTCGCAGGTGCCCTCGGACGTGTCGAAGACCGACACCGAAACCGCCAGAGTTTCGGCCGTGCTGACCGCCGACTGGATCATGTCGCGGCTTTCGGCAACGGCCTGCTGCGTCTGTTCCAGCAGCGCGGTTTCGGACAGGGCCTGACGTTCTTCGAGAACCTTGTAGGTCTGATGAACCGACACGAGACCAAGCGGCAGGATTGCAAGGCTCAGGGCCAATACCAGACGCAGGGCAAGATTGCGCTTGAGCAACCCGCGCAGCACAAAAAGCCTCGATTTCATGCAGCAGGCTTTCCGATCACCACGGCCATCGTCGCGGCATCCGTGAGTTCAAGGCCTTCTTCATCATCCAGATGCATCAGTTCCGCCAGACGCTTGCGCGCGCGGTTGGTCCTGCTTTTGACCGTACCAACGGCGCAACCGCACATTTCGGCGGCATCCTCGTACGAAAAGCCTTCGGCGCCGACCAGTATCAGGACCTCGCGCTGCTCATCGGTCAGTTGAACAAACGCCCTGCGGAAATCCGCCATCGCAAGATGGCCGTCATGCGCGGGCTTTTCCGACATCTTTCCGGCCATGATGCCGTCAGGGTCTTCGACTTCCCTGCGACGCCTGCGGTAAAGGGAATAATAAGTGTTGCGCAGGATGGTGAACAGCCATGCGCGCAGATTGGTCCCGGCCTGGAACTTGTCAAAATTGCCCCACGCCTTGACCACGGCGTCCTGCACCAGGTCGTCTGCCGCAGCCGAATTGCGCGTCAAGCTCATGGCAAAGGCGCGCATCGCGGGCAGATGCTCGACCAGCTCGTCGCGGGGATCGGTTTGCGGTTGCATGTCCTTGGTCAAGAGTCGTCCTCGGGGCGTTCGTCCTGTTTGTCCGCAGCTTGCTTGCGCAACTGCTCCAGAAGCTTGGTAAAGCGCTCCGGCACAGGTTCCTTGGCCGCATCCGCATAGACGCGCCGGAGATTATCATCGATCTGTTGGTTCAATTTGGACGTCCTGCGATTCTTTGCCATTTCGCCTATTTTTCTGCCATCTTTGAAAAGGCACTTTTTTGCACCTTCTCGGGAACATAACACGCAGCACAGCGTTTGGTTCCACAGGCGACAGATTTTTTGAGGAAACACATGACGGAAACCACCCACCAACCGGATCTGACAGTACAGATTGCCGAGGACCTGCCGTATCTGCGGCGCTATGCAAGGGCTCTTACAGGCAATCAGAGGACCGGGGATCACTATGCTGCCGCAACGCTTGAGGCATTGCTTGAAGATCAGACTTTGCTCTCTGGCGATCT
The DNA here is from genome assembly GCF_042677865.1 of Lacimonas salitolerans. Classification (NCBI taxonomy): domain Bacteria; kingdom Pseudomonadati; phylum Pseudomonadota; class Alphaproteobacteria; order Rhodobacterales; family Paracoccaceae; genus Lacimonas; species Lacimonas salitolerans. The sequence continues at coordinate 91,140 of NZ_JBHUDD010000158.1, forward strand.
GTCGCCCAAGACCGCACTGTTTCGCGCCTTTCATCACATCTGGGTCTCGTCCGGGTCGCCTGTTGCCGAGTCGGGCGAGCTGTCGTCGCCCGAGGCACGCGCTCAGTGGCGTCTGGCAAACCTGACCCAGAACACCCGCGAGGCGCTTTTGCTGCACAGCATCGAAGGATTCCGCGCGGATGACATTGCCGCGATCGTCGGTGGAACAGCCGATGAGGCCTCGGAACTGTTGACCATTGCCCGCAGCGAGATGACCACCGCGATCCAGGGTCGGATCATGATCATCGAAGACGAAGCGATCATTGCGATGGACATTCGCGCCATCGTCGAAGGCATGGGCCATGCGGTGACCGGAATGGCGCGCACCCGGGACGAGGCGGTGGCGCTGGCACGCCGCGATCCGCCCGACATGATATTGGCCGACATTCAACTGGCGGACAAATCCTCCGGCATCGACGCGGCGAACCACATTCTCGAGGAAATGGGTGATTTGCCGATCGTTTTCATCACCGCATTCCCAGAACGGCTTTTGACCGGCGAGAGGCCAGAGCCTGCGTTTCTGATCACCAAACCCTATTCGGAAGAGCAGGTTCAATCAGCGGTCAGTCAGGCCATGTTCTTTGCCAGTACGGAAACTCTTCACAATTGACAGTGTGCCCTGCGCATCTAGCGCAGGGCATTTTTTTTTGTCTGCCTTGGGTCAGGGCGCGCGACCACGCACGGCACGTGCGATCATCGCGATCACGAACAGCACCAGGAAGACGACAAACAGGATTTGCGCGATCCCGGCCGAGGCCGAGGCAATACCGCCAAATCCGAAAAGTCCGGCAATCAGGTCCCTTCGCGATTTGTGTGGGTTAAGGCGCACTGGCCTGTTCAGGGTCGCACCAGATGTTGTTGTCACGACGTGAGGCG